>DAHZDR010000041.1 GCA_027403435.1 Deltaproteobacteria bacterium | reverse complement strand
GCTTCGCGAGGAATTTATGGCGCGGCCGGATCGGCCCGCGGCGCTCGCCGGGATTTGTTATGAAAGCGACGCCAACGCGCTGCGGCGGGAAATCGAAGGGTTCTTCCGCGCGCCGGGCGGGCCGGGCGAAATTCCCGCGCCTCGCGCTCACGGCGCGCCGCTCGCCGGACTGATCGCGCCCCATATCGATCCGCGCCGCGGCGGTCCGGCGTACGCGCACGCCTATGGCGAACTGCTGACCCGTGAACGGCCCGAACTGATCGTGATTCTTGGCACCTCGCATTACGGCGTCGGCCGGCAACTCTTTACCGCGACGCGCAAGGACTACGCCACTCCGCTGGGCGCGGTGCGGACCGATCGCGATTTTCTCGATCGGCTGGCGGCGCGTTACCGCGAAGGGGATCTTTTCGCCGAGGAACCGCTGCATCGCAACGAGCACTCGATCGAATTCCAGACGCTGTTTCTGGCCTGGGCGCTGGGCGTCGCCGGCTACCTGGTCGCGCCGATTCTGGTCGGCTCGTTTCACGAAATGGCGCGCGCCGGAATGACCCCGCTCGACGATCCGCGGGTCGCCGGATTTATCGCCGCGATGCGCGCGGAGCTGGCGGCCGATCGCCGCGCGGTCCTGATCGTGGCCGGCGTCGATTTCGCCCACGTCGGCCGCAAATTCGGCGATTCCTTCAGCGCCGACGAGACGGTCGCCGCCCAGACCAGGGCCGCCGACCTCGCGCTGATCGAAAATATCAAGCGCGGCGACCCGGCCGGTTTTTTCACCGCAATCGCCGCGGAGGGCGACCGCCGGAAAATCTGCGGACTCGCGCCGATGTATACGCAGCTTGAATTGCTCCGCGGCCGGCGCGCGCGGCTCCTGATGCATGACATCGCGATGGAGCCGCAAACCGAATCCGCGGTGTCGTTCGCCAGCCTCGCGATCGATTGACCGGGGCGCCGCGCGCGCCCCCGGATCCAGCCGCCGCGTGGTCAAGAGACCAGGCCGGCGGTCGCCGAACCGGCGCGCGGTTGGGCGGCGGCGTCGATGAACGTCTGATGCCACAGCTCGAGCATCAGGAGATTCCACAGCAGATAGTGCCGCTGATGAGTGCCGGCGATGTGTTCGTCGATGAGTTGTTGGATGAACTGGCGGTTGAAATAGCCGCGTTCCAGAGATCGCCGGCTCAGCAGCTTGTCGCTCAGGTAGCCGCTCAGCTCGCCGCGAAACCAGTGGTCGATGGGGAGGCCAAACCCCATCTTGCGCCGGTAAAGGATTTCCTTCGGCAGGATGCCGTCAAACGCGCTCTTGAGGATCGCCTTGCGCGTCACCGGAGTCATCTTGAATTTTACCGGCAGCCGGGCGACGAATTCCATTAATTCATGGTCAAGCATCGGCGACCGCGCCTCGAGCGACACCGCCATCGAGGCAATATCAAATTTCACCAGCAGATCGTCGGGCAGGTAGAGTCCGATATCGACCGCGAGCATCGAATCGACGGTGTTGGCGATGCCGTCGCGCCGGCCAAGTTGCGCGATCAGATCCTCGCTGGCCGACATTTTGACCTGGCGCGCGAAATCGGGACTGTAAAGCGCCTCGCGATGGAACCGGTTGAATTGCGCCAATAACGCGGCGTAGGCGTCCGCGCGGTCGAGGCGGAAGGTCTCGGGCAGAATGTTGCGATGGCGCTTCAGACGGCCGGCCGGACCGAACAGGCGATACAGCGCGGCCAAAATCACGCCCACGCCGTGCCGCATCGGTTGCGGCATCCATCCGGCGTAGCTCGCGAGCAGGTTGACGGAATGCCGGACGTAACCGGCGAAGTTTTCGTCGCCGCCGTCGCCGTTGAGCGCGACCGTCACATGATCGCGCGCCGCCTTGCACAGGTAATAAGTCGGCACTGCGGAGGGATCGGCAAACGGTTCATTGTAATGCCATGCCAGCTTGTCGAGAATCTCCAGCGCGTCGGGCTCGACCTGGAATTCGTGATGCTCCGTGTCGAAGCGCCGCGCGACCATCCGCGCATAGGCGGTCTCGTCATAGTCAGGTTCCTTGAAACCGATGGTAAACGTCCGCACCCGCCGCGACGACAGCCGGCTCATCAGCGCGACAATCGCGCTCGAGTCGATTCCGCCGCTCAGCATCGCGCCGATTGGCACGTCGCTCACCATCCGCAGCCGCACCGACTCGGTCAGCCGGCGAATCACTTCCTCGCGCGCCTCGGCCGCGCCGATTTTGAGCTTGGGGGCGAAGCTGAGCCGCCAATACGGATGGGTCTCGACCCGGCCGTCCTGAAAGGTCAGGTAATGCGCGGGCGGCAACTTTTGAATCCCCTTGAAGGCGCTGAACGGACCGGGCACATAGCCGAGCGTGATGTAATGGTTGATCGCCTGGAGGTCCGGCGCGGGCGTGAAATCCGGATAGGCGAGAATCGCCTTCGGTTCCGAGGCGAACAGCAGCCGCCGGCCATCGCATGCGTAAAACAGCGGTTTCTGGCCGAGCCGATCGCGCGCCATGAAGAGCCTGCGCCGGCGCTCGTCCCAGATTGCGAAGGCGAACATCCCGCGCATCCGCTCCACGCATTTCTCGCCCAGCTCCTCGTACAAATGGAGGATCACTTCGGTATCGGTCAGCGAGCGAAAATGATGGCCGCGCTCGATCAGCCATTGTCGATGTTCCGCGAAATTGTAGAATTCGCCGTTGAAGACGATTCTGACCGAACCGTCCTCGTTCGCCATCGGCTGCCGCCCTTCCGGCCGCAAATCGATGATCGAAAGGCGGCGATGGCCCAGTCCGACGCCAGGACCGAGGTAAATGCCGTGGTCATCGGGGCCCCGATGGACCATCGTGTCGCGCATCCGCTCCACCACGAACCGGGCGATCCGCTCTTCGGGCGTGGCGCCGACCACTCCGCAAATCCCGCACATCAGATGGCCTTGCAATATCCGGATTCGCGCGGTTTTCGCCGCTGGAAAAAGGTTGGTGAGGATGGCCGCGCCGGCCCGGGCTTGACGCTTGCCGGAGCCTCGTGACGCAGCAACACCCAGCCGCGCCGATCGTCGGGCAAGGTCAGCAGCTTCCTGAAACCGTGCGCGTGATCGGCTTGCTCCCGCCAAATTGAAGTCCGGACGAGAACATAGCCCGAAGGTAGCAGATTTATCGGCCCGTCAACCAGCACGATATTGCGGTCAAGATAAAAGATCCATGGTTCGATAGCCTCGTTGAAGCGATAGGCGAACAGCGGTTGATTGGCCGCGACCACGCCGTCGATCCGGCGCGCCGCGTCGCGCAGCCAATCCTGCCGCGCGACCTCGGCGGGTGGTTCGCCGTAAAGACTCTGGAAGGGCCATTCCAGCGTTTGCGTCGCCGACAAGCGGCCGCCGCAGTCGTGAATTTCCCGCCATGGAATGAAAAAGAAATTAGCCGCGATCATTACGGCGCATACCGTCGCGAGCGCCACGACCACGCCGTTGCCCCATCGCGGCCGCGCGATTCGCCACGTCCACCAGGCGAGCAGTATCGCCGACGGCGGCCAGAGCGGCAGCAGGTAGGCCTTGCGCTTGTACGCCGCCAGCTCGAAGAACGCCACCGTGACGATCCAGAACAGCGCGAACAGGCGGGCGCCGTCGAGCTCGAGATCGGCGGGCGTTGGCGCCTGCCGATCTGAATCGGCGCCGCGTGTTCGGGGCGCGGCGAGGGCGGTAATGACGGCCACCGGAACGAGCAGGCTCAGGGGTCCGGCGTTCAACAGCAGCGGCTGCGCGTAATACCCCAGCGGCATCCGGCCCAGGCTGCCGAAGAAGCGCCCAAAATTCTCACTGCCGACTTGCCGGCTGAGAAAGTTGTAACGCCCGCCGGCCAGGCATATGACATACCAGCTCGAAGCGAGCGCCGCGCCGACAAGGAGCGGCAGCGGACGTATCAGGCGGCGCAGTTCCCGCCAGCGTTTTTCGACGACCAGGAACAGCCCGGCCGCGCCGCCCGGCAAAATCGCGCCCACCGGTCCCTTGGCCAGCACCCCCAGACCCAGCGCAGCGGCAAACAGAAAATGCAAGATCGTGACGCGCCTGGGCGAGGCCTTGGCCTCCAGCGCGGCGCGCCACCACAGGAAACTGAACAGCGACAGCGCTTCGAAGAACGTGAGCGTCATATCGACGCGGCCCACGCGCCCCTGGCTGATGTACTCGTAAGCGGCGGCGAGGATCAGGCCGGCCAACGCGGCGGGCGCCGGACCAAAATGGCTTAGCGCAAAGCCGATCGTGAGGCCGGCCCCGGCGGTGGCGTAGAGCGCGGTGGGCAGGCGCAGGTTGAACGTGGTTACCTTGCGCACTCCGGCCAGCCCGTCCAGCGTGGCCGCGGTCCAATGAAACAGCGGCGGTTTGTACATCGGACCGCTGCCGTTGTCGAGCGGAAAGAGCCAATGGCCGTGTTCCACCATCTGCTGCAGGAAGACCGCTTCGACCGCTTCGTTGCCGCCGCACACCGCGCCGCTGTCGAGGCGGTTGGTCGTCAGGAACGCCACCAGCACCACCAGCAGGACGAGTCCCGGATATCTCGCTAACCGTGGCAACCGCTTCATCTTTCTGATGAATCGGCGCGTTGCAACAGGAGCATCCGGCCGCTGCCGTCGAGCGCGGTCGGACCGCTCATCAGCGCAATTGAGAATTGGCGGCGCGCAACCTCGGGCAAGAGTCCGTAATCGCGCCGCCAACAGATGAAATAGTCGGTCGCATGCGCCTGGCCGGGCGATTCCCTCAAAATCTCCCGCCCACTGTAAAACGCGACGTCAAAATTCGTCGAGCCGAAGTGCGCCACCGTGCGCGCGCCCGCGATCTTCATCGAGTCCCGCGTGAAATACTTTAGCGTCAAGGTGCGGGCGATCGCGGGCACGATGAAGAGATGGGCCGCCAGAATCGAGCAGGAGATGGCGGCAAGCACCGCGGTGAAGAGCTGGTCAACGTCAACCCGCGCCAAAATTAGATATGCGCCGCTCGCGCATACCACCGCGGTCAGCGCGATCGCGATCGCCGGATGCGCGTTGAGCGCCTGGGCCAGCCGCGCCGACAGCTCCGGCACGCGCACGCCCAGCGGTTGCATCACCGCGGCGAAAAAACCGGGGCCGCGAAGCCAGATTGCCGCCTCGCACGCCAACGCCGCCAGTCCGATCGCCCCAAACGCCAGACCCTCGGCCAAAGCCGCAAGCCGCAGCACCCGCGGCGAATCCGCCGCGCGGGCGCGGGCCGCGTTCAGCATGATCGCGGTTAGCGCCGCCAGCGCCGGATAAAGCGCGAGCAGGTAAACGCCCCGCTTGCTCCTTGGCAGATTATAGAAAATCAGCACCGTGGCGATCCATACGACCAGATATTTGACCCGCGAGTCCCGCGTCCGCACGCATGCGGGGAGCGCCAGCAGCGCCACCGGGACCAACCCCGTCCACGGCAGGTAGCCCGCCAGCAAGGCGAGCTCGACGTAATAGAACGGATGCTCGTGCGGCTCGTGAAAAGCGTGGCTGGGCAACAATCGATAGAGATTTTCGGACAGAATTTGGCGGCGGACAAACGGCTCCCCTCCGACCACGGTGGCGGCGGCGTACCAGCTCCCGGCCACGATTATAATCAGCAAGGCGCCGCGGAAGATCTTTAACTCGCGCACGAGCGACCAGCGCCGCTCGAGCGCGATCCAGATCAGCGCGACGAGCGCCGGCAACGCCACGCCGATCGGTCCCTTGGCCAGCATCGCCGCCGTCAGCGCCGCATACAGCAACATCCGGCGGCGGGTGAGTCCCTCGGCGATCGCGATAAACTCGAAGAACGCGATCGCCATAAAAAAGGTGAGCGTCATATCGACGCGGGCCGCCGTCGCCGACTGTCCGTACTGAATGGTCGTCGCCAGGATCAGCGCCGCGGCCAACGCGCCGCGATCGTCGAACAGCCGGCGCACGTACGCGTAGCAGCAAAGCATCCCGCCGACCGCGAGCAGGCCCGAAGGCAGGCGCACCGTCCATTCGTTCACGGCGCCGGCCGCGAGCGAGATCAGCGCGCCCAGCCAGTACAACGCCGGCGGTTTCCAGGGCAGCCCGATGCCCGCCTGGGTCGGCAGAATCCAGCCGCCGCCGCGCACGATATCGAGGATGCGGATCGCCTCGCGCGGCTCGCCTTTCGTGTAGATCGGATAAGCGCCCAGATTGACGATCAGGACGATTATTCCGAACGCCGCCAGAAAAGGCGCGGCGATTCGGGGCGCGGCGAGCGTGTCGAGCCAATTACGCCCGATCGCCGCCACGGGAGCGTGGTCCGCAGGCCGATCGCGGTCGCCCGGACCGTCAAACGGCTCCGGCGCGACGCCAGGGAGTGGGGAGTTATCGTTCATGCATTCGCTATCCGTGGCGCCGGATGCGTCCCGACCCCCAGTAACTTATTCTCGACCGCGGCCCCCTATTGAAGGCAAATCGGGGATCGAAGGCAAATCAACCGGAAGTTTCGTGGTGAGGGTTCCCGCCCGGCCACGGATGGCGCGGATCGGCGCGCCACGCAAGTTTCCGGCGCCTTGGCCGTCGCGCCGCCCCCGGTTTTGCGATTCCGCCCGAGGGTTTTCGCGGGATCGCCTCAAGTCATATAACGCCAC
>DAHZDR010000517.1 GCA_027403435.1 Deltaproteobacteria bacterium | reverse complement strand
AACAGGGTGTGGCTTCGGGCTCCAGCGCTTCCTCGGCGGCGCATCGCCGGATCCGCGCTTCCAGCGCGGGCAGCCGCGCCGCGAGCGCGCCGCCTTCGACCGGACCGAGCGCGGCAATCGCGTTGAGCCGGCGCAGCGCCTCCGCATGGCGGCGCGCGTCTTCGGCCAGCGGCGTCAGACGGTCCATCTCGAGCCGCCAATCTTCATGCGCGGTCCGGTAGTGCTGCACGTAAGTCCATTTGAACTTCTGAAAGCGCGCCTCGAGCGCGTCGAGGCTTCTACCCGCGCCGGCCAGCACGGCGGGATTCACGGCGATCGACAGTAGCTGGCATTCGGTTTCGAGCGCCGCCAGCGCGCGTTCGCGTAACGGATTTTCGTCGAGCCCGACATGCATCCGGGTGGCTTCCAGGTACTGGCGCATCATCCGCAGGCGCGGCGCCGCCGCGGCGACCATCGCCAGCTTTTCGTAAGCGGCAATCGTGGCGAGCGCGGTTTCGCGCCGCGCCTCGTCGGCGCCGCTTGCGATAATCGCCGCGGCCCCGCTTTCAGCCAGTTCGATAAACCGGGCGAAGACGGCCTGATACTCGTCGCCGAGGCGGCCGTTGGCCTCGCCCACCACGCCGGCCAGCAGTTCACGGCTGCGATAAGCGCCTTCGAGCGCGCTTTCGATCGCGTCGCCGAGCCGCTTGAGCTTGGCCTGCAGCTCGGGCATCTCGCGCGCTTCGCCAAGGGTCGAATCGAAGCGGCGAATCAACGGCAGCGCGGCATTGAAGGCCGCGACCTCGGGCGCGCCAGCCCCGCGCGGATTGAACGCCGCCGTCCGGCGCGCCGCGTCATAGGCGACGATACCGTGAGTCCGCGCCGCCAGCGCCGACACTCCTTCCGCAAGCCCCATCCGGTCCGCGCGGCGCTCGTCGCGGTCAAACTCCGGCGGGAGCCGCGCCCGCAAGCCGTCGAGCGCCAACGCCGCGCCATCGGCGGCAAGTTGATGGAGCGCCAGCGTGTCGATCGCCATCCGCCACGCCCGATCGTCGCCGCCCAGCGCCCGCGCCGCGCCATAAGCGATTTTCAGCGCGGTCCGCCCGGCGTCGCCCAAACGCGCGTCCATGGCGCGCGCGAAGGCCGGGAGCGTCATCAGGCCGGCCGGCAGGATCATGCGGCCGGCGGCGCCGCGCTCGATCCATTCGGCGACCGCCGCGCGCGCCGTCCGCGCCAGTTCCGCGATCCCGTTGGCCGGGTTGCCGAGCGCGGCGAGCGCGTCAACCGCCGCCGGATGGAACGGATAGATTTCGGCCGGTTCGTATAGCCCAAGGTCAATGCCGCGATAGAGCGCTTCGGCCGCGCGCAGGCCCGCCTCTTCCATCCCGCGGGCGCGCCCGATCGCGACGCGGACTTCCGCGTCCCTGGCCGGAGCGGCCTGGAACGCGCGCGCGGCGGGCGGCGCGGCGCCGCGGCCCGCCGCCATCACGATCAGGCGCAGCGCCCGGTTGGAGCGCGCCAACTGCGCCAGCGTCGCCATGGTTTCCAGCGCCGGCTCGGTTTCGGCCAAGCCGAAATCGATCGCCAGAGTCAGCCCGCGAATTCCCTGCCGGCGCGCGCTATCGAGCGCAATCGCCAGCGCCTCGCCGCCGCGCATCTGACGCCACAAGTTCGCGCCATGGGCGTCGCCGGCCAGCGCCTGCGCCAGCAACTCCAGGAGGCGCCGATCGAGGGAAGCGGGAGCGATGCGGCCGGCCAGATCGAGCGTCAGCGCGAGATGCCGGCCCGGTTCCGCGACGAGTCCGCCCGCGCGCCGCGCCAGCGCCATCGCGTAGTTCAAAAAGTGCGTCTTGCCCGCGCCGGCCGCGCCGCCGATCCAAAAGACCGCGCCGGACTCCCGCGTCAACTGACCGTTAATCGCTTCCCAGGCCGCGCTGGCGCCGCGGGTCAACACGTAGCAGCGGACGATCTCGTCCGCTGGCTCGTCGCTCAAAACGACGCGATCCGGCGCTTCCGGGCCAAGCTGGATCAGCCCTTCGGGCGTCAGTTCCTTCATCCGCCGCTGTACCCGCATATAGTTTCTCTTACAGCGAAAAGCTGGCGTATTCCAGACTCAACCGTCAACTAGCGTCGAGCATAAACAGTCTATGCCATGCACACCCCAAATTAACCATGGATCGGATACTGAACTATTAGGCCGAAAGGATACTCACGCGGTTAACGGCTAATGAAGATAAATATAGAATAAAATTGCGCTTCCATTCCCCGTCAAACACGGATCTAGTCGGCGTACGCCATCATTGGCGACGTTCAGCAAAGCGCGCGGCCGCGGTCACAAAACGCCTGCCGCGCGCAATTCCTCGATCGCCGCCGCCGCGATACCCATCGACGCCAACACCTCGTTCGTATGGGCGCCCAGAACCGGCGGAGGCTGAATCGCGCCGCGGCCGGACGGCGCGCCAAGCTTGAGCGGCGAACCAAGCGTCTTAATTGCGCCGCGGGTGGGATATTCGCTATCGATCAGCATCCGGCGGCGCGTCACTTCCGGATCGGCGACGACTTCGGCCACTTCACGCACGGGGGCGCACGGCAAGCCATGCTCGAGCAGCAACGCCACGAGCGCGTCGCGCGGGCGCGTGCGCGTCCATTGCGCGACCAGCGCATCGACTTCGCCGGCGATCGCAACGCGCGCGGCGTGGTCGGCGAAGCGCGGCAGGCCGATCAAATCGGCGCGTCCCATCAGGTGGGCGAGCGCGCGCCAATGCGTCTCGGTCAGGCAGAAAATCAGGATTTCACCGTCGCTGGCCGGATAAACGTTCGACGGGCAGGCGGTGCGATGGCGATTCCCGATCCGCCGGTAGGGCTTGCCTTCGAGTTCGTTGGCGATCAGTCCGGTCATCGCGGCGACGCACACGTCGTACATCGAGACTTCGACGAACTGGCCGCGGCCGGTGCGGCCGCGCTGAATCAGCGCGGCGAGAATCGCGCTCACCAGATGGCTGCCCGCGCCCATGTCGATAAAGGTGGCGGGCGATCGCGTGCCGGGACCGTCGGGCTGGCCGGTGACGCTGATCTGGCCGCAGGCGGCCTGCAAGGTGCTGTCCATCGCGCCGAGTTTCGCCCACGGACCGTCGGAGCCGTAGCCTTTGATTGAAGCGTAAATCAGGCGCGGAAAGCGCTCGGCAAGCGCGTCATGGCCGAGGTCGAGCGACTCCATAACGCCGGTCGAATAGTTTTCGGTCAGGATATCGGCGGTCGCGAGCAGCCGGAGCAGCAGTTCGCGTCCGCGCGGATGCTTCAAATTGAGCGTTACCGATTTTTTGTTCGCATTAAGCATCAGGAAGGAATAATTCACGCCGCCGGGCGACGCCGCGGGCCGGCGCAGATTTTCGCCCGTGCCGGGCGGCTCGATCTTGATCACTTCGGCGCCCAGATCGGCCAGTTGCAGCGTGCAATAAGGCACGGCGAAAATCTGGCCGAGATCGATTACGCGAACTCCAGCAAGCGGCGGATCCATCCCGAACTTTCCTTTCGACGCGAGCGTTGGCGCGGCCGTGCGGCCGGGCGCGCGGTCAACGCACCAGATTGCGCGCAATCACCATCCGATGCACTTCCGACGGCCCTTCGCCAATCCGCCTGATCCGCGCTTCGCGGTACCAGCGCTCCAGCGGAAACTCCTTGCTGACGCCGTAGCCGCCATGAATCTGCACGGCGCGATCGATCACGCGGCCCAGCGCTTCGCTTGAATACAGCTTGGCGACGGAGGCTTCCATCCGCGCGTCCTCGCCGCGGTCGGACTTCCAGGCGCCGTCCCAGGTAAGCCAGCGGGCGGCGCGCAGTTCGACTTCCGAATCGGCGAGCATCCATTGGATCGCCTGGCGGCGCGACAACAGCTCGCCGAAGGTC
>DAHZDR010000516.1 GCA_027403435.1 Deltaproteobacteria bacterium | reverse complement strand
CCGGGGTCGAACCGGCGACGTCCAGCTTGGGAAGCTGGCATTCTACCACTGAATTACGCCCGCCCGCTCCCGAGCTTAAGGTCGGCCGGAGGCGGTGTCAAATCGTCGGGCAGCCCTGCGCTGGCAATAGCGCCGGTGGGAGGCCACTCCGCAAGCGGCGGGCCTCCCACCGCGTCATCATCTGTGCGTGCTAATCATTATCATGGCCGTGGCCGTGGCCGTGATCATGGCCGTGGCCGTGCGGACCCTGGTTGTGATCGCCCTGCTGGAACCATCCGGGATGATGCTGCTGGGCGTAAGCGCGGCGATGCCTGATCCACCACTGGCGCTTGCGCCAATGATGCCCTTCATCCCAATCGCCGTCGTTGTTCGCCATATTGCCGCCGCGGTTCATCATCATCGACCGGTTTTGCATCCAGATCGGACGGTTCTGTTGCACCCAGTTGGGGTTGTTCTGACGCCACCAGTTGGAAGTGTGCCAGTGATTGTCCGAATCCCATGCGCCGCTGTTTTCGAGCGCTTGCTGATGGACGTACGGATGCGTTCTGAGAAAGCCGGCGAAGGCCGGATGCGCCGCAAGATAGGACTGATTGCGGATCAGGCCGGGATTGTTCCGGAGTTCCTGATGCCGGTTGACCCAGTTTTCGAATTCTCTTTCCGCCGTCGGATTCGGCGCGATATCCTGCGCGCGCGCCACTCCGCCGCATAGCAGCGCCAAGGCCAGCACCGCCAGCGCCATCGAGCCTGACTTCATAAAGTTCCTTATCCTCCCTTGCGTTATCCATATCGGGCCGCACAATCCATTCGCACGCCGATAGCCCCATTGTAGTGGTAAAAGCCCGCACGTGAACAGGCGCTATCCTCTTGAATCGTTTTTCAGCGAAGCGCGCGCCGTTCCCATGCCGCCGGGATGGCGGCTCATGGCGCCTTTCGCTAGCCTGACCCGCAGTGCATAGGCGACCATCCCCACTGACGATCGCCGCCAGCGCATGAAGCAGCCGCCGAAAATCGATCCGTCGCGGGCGCGCACGCGTAAGCTTGGCGCGCTCAAGCGCACCGTGCGCAAGTCGCAATTCGCGACGCCGCTCAAAGCGGGCGCGACCATGCGGGATTTTTTCGCGGCGCTGCCAGGCATGCTGGCGGCGCGGGAGCTGCTGGACCTGGCCCGCGCGATCGCCCGCGCCCGGCGCGCGGGGCGGCCGTTTCTGTTGATGATGGGCGCGCATCCGCTGAAGGTCGGACTGGCGCCGCTGATTGTCGCGATGATGCGCGCGGGAACGATCACGGCGGTCGCGGCCAACGGCGCCGCGGCAATCCACGATTTCGAGCTCGCTTTCGCCGGACGCACCTCCGAGGATGTCGCCGCGGAACTGGTTCATGGGCGGTTCGGCATGGTCGAGGAAACCGGCGCGTTCGTGAACGAAGCGGCGCGGATCGCCGCGCGCGACGGCCTCGGCTTTGGCGCGGCGCTGGGACGCGAGATGAATCGGGCGCGGCTCCGCTATCGCTCCGGCAGCGTTTTCGCCACGGCCGCCGCGATGGCCTTGCCGGCGACGCTCCATGTCACGATCGGCGCCGATATCGTGCATATGCATCCGCGCGCCGACGGCGCCGCGATCGGCGCCGCGAGCATGGCGGATTTCCATCGCCTGACCGCGGTTGTCGCCGGCCTGGCGCGCGGCGTTGTGCTGAATCTGGGCTCGGCAGTGGTGATGCCGGAAGTGTTTTTGAAGGCGCTCAACCTGGCGCGGAATCTCGGTCACGGCGCGCGCAATTTCACCGCCGCCGACATGGATTTTGTCCGCCAGTATCGGCCGCGGATGAACGTCGTCGAGCGGCCCACACGCGGCGGCGGCCGCGGCCTCATGCTGACTGGCCATCACGAGCTGATGCTGCCGTTGCTGGCGGCCGCCGTTAACGAGGAGCTGG
Organism: Deltaproteobacteria bacterium; assembly: GCA_027403435.1. GTDB lineage: Bacteria > Desulfobacterota > Binatia > Binatales > Binataceae > JADMIL01. Next base: position 326 of record DAHZDR010000516.1, on the reverse strand, counting down.
CGCGCATGGGGCCGCGCGGACGAGCCCGCGGATGAAGCGCAAGGCGGCGATATCTTCGCGCGCGAAGCGGCGCCGTCCGCTTCCGCCAATCGCGATTCTGACCGACTTCGGCTATCGCGATCATTACGTCGGCGCGCTCAAGGGCGTGATCGCGTCGATCGTCCCGGAGGCGCCGATCATCGATCTGACCCACGGGATTCCGCCGCAAGCGGTCGCGGCCGGAGCGATCGCGCTGCATCAGGCGTGGCGATTTTTCCCGGCGCGCACGATTTTCCTGGCGGTGGTCGATCCCGGGGTGGGCACAACGCGGCGCGCGATCGCGCTGG
>DAHZDR010000514.1 GCA_027403435.1 Deltaproteobacteria bacterium | reverse complement strand
ATCGCGGACCTCTGCCTTATTGGACGGTGACCTTGCTATGCCTCTGCGGGGCGACGATGGGCAGCTTGCTGATCGTCTTTTTGCGGCGCGCCTATATTGTCGAGGAGCGGCTGCCTTATCCCGAGGGCGTCGCCTGCGCGGCCGTGCTGCGCCTCGGCGAAACCGGCGGCGCCCGCGCTGCGCCGCTCGGATGGGGCGCAATAAGCGCGGCCTTGCTCAAGTTCGGTCAGGATATTTTGGGCGTGCTTCCGTCGTCCGTCGCCGACGCGCGATGGTTCGGCGCGGCGCCCGTTGCCGGTTCGCTCGATCTATCGGCGGCGCTGCTCGGCGTCGGCTATATCGTCGGCGTCAGGATTGCCGCGCTGGTTTTTACCGGCGGCGCTATCGGATGGCTCGTGGCGATTCCAGCCGCCGCGCATTACCATCCCGAACTGCGCGGACTCGCGCCCGCCGACGCCGCCGCGCGCCTATGGAGCGGCGAGACCCGCTACCTGGGCGTCGGCGCGATGCTGGTCGGCGGCGCGATCACGCTGGCGCGGCTGCGCGGGCCGATCGGTCGCGGATTGGCCGAAAGCCTCAGGACCTTGCGCACGCGCGGCGCGGCGCCGGCGCGGCGGGAGGACCGCGATCTTCCGCCCGCGGTCGCGCTGGGCGCCGTCGCCCTGTGTATTCCGGTCATTTTCGCGCTCTGTTACGCGCTATCGCATGCTTTCGCCGTCAGCGCCATACTCGCGCTTGCTCTTGCCGTGATCGGTTTCTTCGCCACGGCGGTCGCGGGCTATCTGACCGGCATCGTCGGCGCTTCGAACAATCCGGTTTCAGGCGTCACGATTATCGTGTTGCTGGCCGTGGCTATCCTGCTGGAATTGCTCGGCGTCGGCGTCACAGTGGGGCCGCAGCTCGCAATCCTGACCGGCGCGGTGGTCTGCACAGCGGCCGCGATGGCCGGCGATTCGCTGCACGACCTGGCGACCGGCTATCACGTCGGAGCGACGCCGCGCGCGCTCGAAATAGCCGTCCTGTTCGGCGCCGTAATATCTTCTTTTATTATCGCGCCAGTGCTTAATTTGCTGATTAGCGCCTACGGTATCGCCGGCACGTCCACCGCCCACGCCCAGCCGCTGGCGGCGCCGCAGGCCTTCCTGATGGCCAAAGTGGCGGACGGCGTGTTCCGCGGCGGCCTGCCGCTCGGCGCAATCGCTATCGGCGCCGTGCTGGCCGCAATCCTGGCCGCGACCGATCATGCGCTCGAACGCGCCGGCGCCGCTTGGCGAACGCCCGTGATGCCGGTCGCGATCGGGCTTTATTTGCCGTTCGGATTGGGCGCAACGATTTTTGCCGGCGCGCTAATCCGGACACTGGCTCAGCTCGGACACGAAGCGTCCGACGCGGCCGGTCCGGGACTGCTGTTCGCCGCCGGGATGGTCGCGGGCGAGGCGCTAACCGGCGTCGCCGCCGGCCTGATGGTCACGCTCGGCGTAAAGCTGCCGCTGTTCTGATTGCGCTCTGGGGCGCGAATTTCCACAATTGCGCGCGTAACCGCAACCTTCTGGGAATTGTCCACATCGAGCGAATCGTTTCGTCAGGACTCGCGCCGCCTACCCCTCTGATTCCGAACGCGACGCGGCGCCGCCCTCGCCTTCAATCATGAACATCGCGCGCAGTTCGCCAAAACGGCGCTGTAGCTCGTCCGCCTGGTCGAAAGCGAGCGCCAGATGTTCGAGCCGTTCGCGGATTAGCCGGGCCGGCTCCAGCGCGCCGACCAAATCCGCCAGATGCGACTCGAAGGCGGCGGCCAGATACTCCATCTGATTACGCAATTCGCGCATCGGCCCGAACGTCTGGGCCATCTCCGCCAGTTCCGACCGCAACCCGCGCATCGGCGCAAACGAACGCGCCAGTTGCGCCATCTGGCGATGGAACCCGTGCAGGGGAGCGAAGGCCTCCACCGCCGATTCGCCCATCCGCTCGATCGGCGCGAACGCCATCGACAAGTCTTCGAGCAAAGTCCGCAGCGTCTGCGTATGCTCAAAGACCTTGGCCACCGCGTCGCCCAATTCGCTCGCGTCGGC
>DAHZDR010000501.1 GCA_027403435.1 Deltaproteobacteria bacterium | reverse complement strand
GCTTGACCGGCTCGCGCTCGAACAGTGGCGGATGGGCGTAATTGATCGGCGTGTCGAGGCGAAAGACCCGGCCGTTGCGCACCAGTTTGGCCGCTTCGATGATGCCTTCGGGCGTCAGAAAATTGACGCATCCGGCCTCGTCGTCGTCGCCGAAGACGCCCCAGTTGGAATCGGCGGGAGCGCCCTGTTTGACCGGCAGCTCGGAGAATTTCGGAATTTTGTTGAAATCGATTTTCGGCATCGCGGTAATCTCCCCGGGCGGCGAAGCTTGGTCCCGTGCGGCCGGGCGCCGGGTTCGCCGCGCGCTTCGCGCCCAGCACGCCACTGGACGCGCGCGGCTGTCAAGGGCGTGGCGGCGATAGCGTCGGGGCGGCGCTTGTGGCAACTTACGCGGCAATGAACGAGCGGGTCGATTCGCGAACAAAAACGGCGGCGGAGGCGGCCACGGCCGCCAAAGAACCAGGCGCGGTTGCCGGATGGGCGCGGGCGCTTCGGGCGATTCCGGCGGCGACGGCGATAGTGGCGGCGCTCGGCATGATCGGCGGCGTCTCCTGCGGGGGATCGTTCTATCCGCAAGTCACCGGCTCGCCCACCGCGTCGACCACGACCACGATTTCGCCGACCGCGGGAAACTTCCTGTTTAGTTCGAACAACGGCGACGGCAAGGTCGCGGAGTTCAAGCGCAATAAAACGACCGGCGTAATCGCGCTGACCGGATCGGTGGCGGCGGGATCGTCGGGCGGACCAACCGGAATCGCCAACGGTCCCGGTTCGAAATACGTCTATGTGGCGAACTCGGTTGACGGCCAAGTGGAGCAATACAAGGTCACGCCGAGCACCGGAGTGCTGACTTCGATCGGCACGATCGCGACCGGCAGCCAGCCGCAATGGATCGCGGTGAACCCGGCCGGCGCCTATGCGTTCGTCACGAATCAGGGCGCCGGCGGCGCCGCCGGCACGATTTCGCAGTACACGATCAGTTCGAGCGCCGGCACGCTCAAGAGCAACGGCGGGGCGTTTTCGTCGAGCCTGTTGACGAGTCCGCAAGGGGCGGTCGCGACCAGCGGCTACCTGTTCGTGGCCGATCGCGCGCAGGGGTCGGTCGTGAGCTTCCCGATTAGCTCGACCGGGACGCTCCTGACCGGCACGTCGGCGCCAATCGGCAACGGCGCGGGCTTCAGCTTTCCAGTGAATCTGGTGCTGGATCCGGCCAACTATACATCCTTGGGCGTGGGTTACCTTTACGCGGCGGATGCGACCACCGGCTTCGTCTATGCGGTTTCGTACAGTCTGACGAACGGCCAGCCCGCATATCTGAACTCGTTTCCGTCATCGACGGCGGGTCTCGGCGGGATGGCGATTGCGCAACTGAGCGGCGGGGAATTTCTTTACGTCGCTAACCAGAAAATCTCGCCGCCGTCGATCACGGCGTTCATCGTTACCGCCGGAACGTTGACTTTCGCGGCGCTCTATACGGATCCGAGCCTGAATCTGCCGACCGGGCTGGCGATCGGGCCGAACCAGACCAATCTGTACGTCGCGAATCAGGGCAACGGCACGATTTCGCAATTTTCGATCAACGCGAGCACGGGCGCGCTTACCTTCGTTAAAGTGGTCAACACCGAAAGCCCGACCAGCGCTCCGCTCTACCTGACGCGGACCGACTGAGTCGAGACTGGCGCGCCGCGGCCGCGCGGCGCGGTCAGAGATTCCGCGGCGTGGGCGTCGCACCGGGCGAAGCCTCGTTGGGCGAGGCCTCGCCCGGTGGCGGAGTGACCGGCGTACCCGCGGCCGCGGAGGGGCTTACGCTGGCGCTGGCGGCGGGCGTCGGCGTAACCGTCGCGGTCGGTGCGACTGATACGGACGGCGCTGGAGCCGGAGTGGGCGTGGCTGGGGCGACCGTGGGCGTGGGCGGCGCGGCGCTCGGACTTGGCGCCGCCTCGGTCGGCGTCGCTTCGGGCGTTGGCAGCAGCGCGGTGCCGACGCCGTAGTCATAGACCATCTCTC
>DAHZDR010000146.1 GCA_027403435.1 Deltaproteobacteria bacterium | reverse complement strand
ATCGTCGGAACGCAACGTGAACTCCGGGGCGACGTAAGTGGTCGCGCTCAGCTCGGCGACGATCGCCGGACCGGCGAGTCGCGCGCCGGCGCCAAGCGCCTCGCGATCATAGACCGGCGCCTCCACGATCGCGCCGCCCGCGCTCACGCGGACGCGGCCGGCCGGCTTTGGCTGGCCCCCGGACCTTGCGCTTCGTTCGGAACCGCGCCGCGGACCCTCGATCCACGCGCGCAGCCGCAAATTGACTATTTCGATCGGCGCCGCGGGCGCGCAATGGCCGAAGGCGCGGCGATGCGCCGCGTGAAAATCCTCGGCGAAGCGCGGACCGAGCGCCACTTCGATTTCGTAGGATTGGCCGCGATAACGCACGTCGGCGCGCAATTCATTATGAATTCCGGCGGGCCGCGCGCCCTCGGCCACGAGCTCGGCGCGCGCCCGCGCGACCATCGGCCGCGCCCGCTTGCGCAATCGCGCGAGATCGGGATTCGCATCACGCACGGTCAGGGAATATTCACGCCCGAGCGGCGCGCCCAGGGCGCCCCACGCGCACAACAGGCCGGGATTGCGCGGCAGGACGATATGGCGCACGCCGAGTTCGCGCGCGAGTTCGCAGGCGTGCATGGGACCCGCGCCGCCGAACGCCATCAGCGCGAATTCGCGCGGATCGAAGCCGCGCTCGACGCTGACCACGCGAATCGCCCGCTCCATGTTGGCGTTGACCACGCGAATCACGCCGCGCGCCGCCCCCGCGAGATCGGTCTTCATCGCCCGCGCCAGCGGCGCCAGCGCGCGTTCCGCGCGCGCCGCGTCCAGGCGCATCCGGCCGCCCAGAAAATTGGCCGCAAGCAGCCGGCCCGCGATTAAATCCGCGTCGGTGACGGTCGGCTTCACGCCGCGGCCATAACAGGCCGGACCTGGATCGGCGCCGGCGCTTTCGGGACCGACCCGCAACGATCCGCCGGCGTCCAGCGCGGCGATCGAGCCGCCGCCCGCGCCGACCGTATGGATATCGATTACCGGCGCGCGCACCGCGTAGCCGTTCGGATAGCTGAGCGTCCGCACCCGCGCCGCGCCGTCGGCCAGCGCCACGTCGGTCGAAGTTCCGCCCATATCGAAAGTGATGAACTTATCGAGACCGATCGCGCGCGCCAGCGCCGCCGCGCCAACCACGCCCGCCGCCGGTCCGGAGAGGATCGTGCGCACCGGCTCCGCGCGCGCCAGCCGCGGACCGATCGCGTTGCCGTCGGATTGCATCACGCGCAGCGTCCGCGCCGCGACGCCGCTTTCGAGCCGCGCCAGATGCGCGACCATCCGCGGCGCCACATAGGCGTTGACCACCGCGGTCGAAAGCCGCTCGTACTCGCGGTATTCGGCCAGAATCCGATGCGAAACCGAGAGCGGCCGGCCAAGCGGTTCGAGGACCGACGCAAGCAAATTCTCGCTCGCGGGATTCGCATACGCATGCAGCATGCATACGGCGAAGGCTTCCGCCCGCGAACCTTCGGCCAGACGGCGAATCCGCGCCAGGTCGGCCTCCGCCAGCGGCCGCGGAATCGAGCCGTCGTAAAGCGTCCTGCCGGCCACGCCGAAGCGCCGCGCGCGCGCGACCAGCGGCGCCGGACGGCGCGGCGCGAGCGCATATAAATCGGCGCGGTTCTGGCGGCCAATTTCGATCAGGTCCTCGAATCCGGCGTCGGTGAACAGCGCGACGCGCGCCCCCTTGCCTTCGAGCAGCGCGTTGGTCGCCACCGTCGAGCTATAAGTGACGATTTCAGCCGGCGCGCCGCCGAG
>DAHZDR010000452.1 GCA_027403435.1 Deltaproteobacteria bacterium | reverse complement strand
TCGTCAAACCGGTCTCGATCAACGACGTGCCGATTTTGACGGTGACGCTCTGGAGCGAACGCGAAAGCGACGCCGTCCTGCGCCGCGTGGCCGACGAAATTCTCCATCTGATGCAGCAAGCGCCCGACACCGGCCGATCTTTCGTGGTCGGCGGACGCCCGCGCCAGGTGCGCGTGCTGCTGGACGCCGGCCGGCTGGCGGGCCATGACCTTGCGCCGCTGGAAGTCGTGCGGGCGCTGCGCGGCGCCGACGCGAATCTGCGCGCCGGATCGTTCGCCAGCGGCAATCGCGAATATCTGCTCGACAGCGGCCCGTTCCTCAAAAACGCCGGCGCGGTCGCCAGCCTCGTGGTCGCCGTCCGCAACGGCCGTCCCGTGCATCTGCGCGACGTCGCCCGCGTAATTGACGGGCCCGCCGATCCGGCCACCTATACCAGCGTCGCCTTCGGCCCCGCGCGCGGCCTGATTCGCAACGATCCGGGCCAGATTCCCAAGGCGGCGATCGGCGCGCCGCAACGCTTTTATCCCGCCGTCACGATCGCCTTCGCCAAGCGCCGCGGCGCCAACGCCGTCGCCGTGGCCGCGGATCTGATCGCCAAGGTGCGGGCGCTCGAAGGCGTCGCGATTCCCTCCGACGTGCACGCGCTGATCACCCGCAATTACGGCGAAACCGCCAACGACAAGGTCAACGAACTGGTGCGCGAACTGCTAATCGCGATCGCGATTATCGTCGTGCTGCTGGCGTTTTCGCTCGGCCTGCGCGAGGCCTTTATCGTCGCGATCGCCGTGCCGGTCACGCTCGCGATCACGCTGGCCGGCAATTTCCTGGCGGGCTACACGATCAACCGCGTCACCCTGTTCGCGCTGATTCTTTCACTGGGACTGCTGGTGGACGATCCGATCGTCGATGTCGAAAACATCCATCGCCACTTCCGCCTCGGCGACCGTCCGCCGCGCGAAGCGACGCTGGTCGCGGTCGATGAAGTCCGTCCGCCGACCATCCTGGCGACCTTCACGGTGATCGCCTCGTTTATCCCGATGCTGTTCGTGACCGGGATGATGGGTCCGTACATGCGGCCGATGCCGTTCAACGTGCCGCTGGCGATGCTGATGTCGCTGATCGTCGCGTTCACGATTACGCCGTGGGCGGCGTACCATCTGCTGCGCCGCGAGCACGCCGAACCTTCGCTCGCGCCCGAAGCCGACGAGAACGCGGCGATCCGCCGATGGTACGCGCGCATCCTGCGGCCCCTGATCGAACGTCCGGGACGCGCGCGGATGTTCCTGATCGGGATGGTCGGAGCGCTGATTGGATCGATATTGCTGGTGGTCTTCGGACTCGTGCCGGTCAAAATGCTGCCGTTCGACAACAAGAATGAACTGCAACTGGTAATCGATATGCCGGAAGGCGCGCCGCTGGAAGCGACCGCCGCCGCCGTGCGCGATTTCGGCCAATTGCTCGGCCGCGTGCCCGAAGTCGCCAGCTTTGAAACTTATGTGGGCGCGCCCTCGCCATTCGATTTCAACGGCATGGTGCGCCATTACTACACGCGCCGCGAACCGTGGCAGGCCGACATCCGCATCAACCTGGCGCCGAAAGCGCAACGCGTCCAATCCTCGCATGAAATCGCGCTGCGGATCCGCCCGCTGGTCGAGGCGATCGCGCGGCGCGACGGAGTAAAACTCAAAATCGTCGAGATGCCGCCGGGACCGCCCGTGCTCGAAACCGTGGTCGCCGAAATTTACGGGCCGCCCGCCGCCGAATACGGCCAGCTAATCGCCTACGGCCGCGAATTGCGCCGGGTCTTCGACCATACCGGCGGCATCGTCGATACCGACGATTTCTCGATCGCGCCCCAGCCACGCCTGCAATACGCGATCGATCGCGAAAAAGCCGCCCTGCACGGAGTGTCCACCGACGAAGTCGCGCGCACCCTCGCCCTGATGGTCGGCGGCGATCCGGCCGCAACCGTCCATTCGAACACCGAACGCGATCCGCTGCTGATCGAACTGCGGATGCCGCGGGCGGCGCGTTCCAGTCTCGCGGCGCTCATGACCATTCGCGTCCGCGGCGCCGGCGGCGCGCTTATCCCGATCGGCGAACTCGGCGAGTTCCGGCCGACCGTCGCCGAGCAGCCGATCTATCGCAAGGATTTGCGCGAAGTCGCGATGGTGCTCGCGGACACCGCCGGCGCGAGTCCGGTCAACGAGGTGTTATGGCTCGAAAGCCATACCAAACATCTCGTGCCCAACGGTTACAAGATTGTCTGGACCGGCGAAGGCGAATGGAACATCACGGTCACCGTCTTCCGCGACCTGGGAATCGCGTTCGGCGCCGCGCTGCTCTTCATCTACGTGCTGTTGGTCGCGCAGACCGGTTCGCTGGCGATGCCGCTCATTATCATGGCGGCGATTCCGCTCACGATGATCGGCATCATGCCCGGGTTTTTCCTGCTCAACCTGGCGACCAACCGGCCGATCGCCGGCTATGCGGACCCGGTGTTTTTCACCGCGACCGCGATGATTGGGATGATCGCGCTGGCCGGTATCGTGGTGCGCAATTCGATCATCCTGATCGACTTTATCCATCGCGAGCTGGCCGCCGGCCGGCCGCTTGAAGAGGCGATCCTCACCGCCGGCGCGATCCGGCTCAGGCCAATCGCGCTGACCGCGGGGGCCGCGATGCTCGGTTCGGTGGTGATTACGCTCGATCCGATTTTCTCGGGCCTCGCGTGGTCGTTCATCTTCGGCATCTTCGCCTCGACCGCCTTCACGCTGATCGTGGTGCCGTTGATCTACTACCTCGTTTACCGCGACAAATCGGCTCAGCGACCGGCCGACTCACAATAGAACGTCGTTCGAGTGTTCATACCCGAGCTCTCTGGCGGCCTGCATTTTCAACCGTAAGCCGATTAGCGTCCGCACCGATCGGCTTCCGCCTTGGCCGCGCAATTTTGCATTGGCGGAGGGGGGAGGGAGTCGAACCCTCCGGCGACAGTATTAGCCGCCAGGCCGGTTTTGAAGACCGGTGGGGCCACCGGGCCCCTTCCTCCTCCAATTTCCTGATTTCATTGGCCTTTTTGCGATTCACCCACTGCGGTTATAGGCCTGCCCGCGAGGACATTGCCATCGTTATGCCGCCGCTTGCCGTCGGCCACTTCGGCGGCATCGCGCTCAGCCAGCGTCCTGTAACTGAATTACTGAATCCAGCGGAATATAGCCACAGAGAAAATCGGCGGCGTTTCACTTGAATTTTTACGCCCATTAAGCTATTTAATACCGCGTTTACGAGCTTGGGGACAATTAAAGCCGCCGAACGTTGTAACAGGTCGTTCTTGGCTCTCGAGAGGAGACAAAGGTGATACGTACGCTTTCAAAATTAACCACGGCGATTGGTTTGATGGGCACGGCGGGAGCGCTGGCGCTACTGATCGGGGCGAGCGGATGCGGCCCCGACTCGCATAGCGCGACGACGCCGCCGCCGGCGCCGAAGCCGGTCGTCGCGGCGTGCTCAGGTCAGGGATTGATTTCGATCAACCCGGTTTCCAATGTTGGCTATGTGCCCATATATACGCTGGACGCAAGCGGCAATGCCCAGCTCGCCGTGGTTGACCTGACGGTGGGAGCGGCCAACCCGGTGCTCAAGACGATCTCGCTGTCTGGATCGGTTCAGCCGATTGCGACCACCTATAACGCGCACAACAAAACGGTGCTGGCGCTGGGCCTGAGCAGCACCGACAATCTCACGGTCTATGAAATAGACGCCAAGACTCAGGCGGTGACCGGCTCCACTCCAATCACGGGAGTGTCAGGCAGCGTCACCTACGGCGGCATTATCGAGGACACCCCGAAAAATCGAGCCTTCGTCGCTGGTTACGATCAGATTGGGATTCTCAATACCGCGGTAAGCCCGCCGACGTGGGATGCGTCATCGGTGGTCGACGTCGGCAGTTACTTTGATTCGTTCTCGATGAACATCAATACTGGCATCCTGTTCGTCTCGGGCGATGGCAACAACGCGATAATCAACACGACCGCCAGCCCGCTCGCCCCGCAGTCGTTCGACAGCTCCTTCAACGTCACCGACGGAAATGCGTTCGACCCGTCGACCAACATGATGCTGCTGAGCAACGAAGTTGGCGCCGACC
>DAHZDR010000143.1 GCA_027403435.1 Deltaproteobacteria bacterium | reverse complement strand
GATGCCCGGATCAAGTCCGGGCATGACGGGAAGCTAGTCCGGCAGCCGCGTCAGCCGGTCACCCGCGAACAGCACGCGCTTTTTGCACGTCCGGCAGGTGAAGGCGCGCCACGCGCTATCGCAGTGCGCGCCGCAGTACGGACACGGGCCGGAAAATCGCGTGTCGGAACCCGAACGCAACGGCGAACGGCGCGACGAGCGCGGCCGGAACCGTGATAATCAGCAGCGGCGGAAAAATCGCCGAGCATCCCGCGAAGACGCAGGAAACGAAAAATGCGCCGCCCGCGATTCCGCATAGCTGCAATTTCGAGATTCGTCGATATTCCATCGCAATCATTCCTGTACCCGGCGTTGCAACTCGGCGACGACTTCATAGAGCCGCCCAAGTTCGTCCGGCAGCAACTCGCGCAGGTCCGCGACTTCCCGGCCGAATTGCGACTTCGCCAGCGTAAGCACCTCGGCCTCTGAGATATCCATCTCGGCCGCCACATCGGTCACGAGCGCGATCAACTCATCTTTCCAGCCGCGCCTTTTCCGGTGAGCGCGCTCGGGGTTGGTCGGCGTCGTCACGGTCATATGATGCGCCACGCCAATGCTCAGGATGGTAAGGTTATCAGATTCTCAATTAATAGGGCAGGAACGACGACATGTGCGGACGCGCCAGATCGTTGAGGAAGCGGCTGGCTCAAGGGCGGCGGACGCGCCTGGCCTCCGGCGCAACTTCGCGTTTGCAAAACCCCTGAGGTCGGTGCGACTGTGCATCGGAATTGAAAATATACAATGGCAATCCCGGATCGGGGGCTAATACATGAAGCAACCGCGCGGCCTTATCTGTCTGGCCTTGGTAGTCGCCTTCTTCCTGGCGAATCCCCGCCGCGTCCGCGCCGCCGCTTCGGGCGCCGCCGCCGCTGACGCCGGAAGCGTGAACGCCGTCACCTCCGGCATCGCCGCCGGCACGCGAATCACGGCGCTGAACTGGCGGCAATACCGGCAATTCATGCCGGACGGCATGATCGCGCTGTTTGCGGGCGGCTATTACTGGAAGATGCCGGCCGATGTGGCAATGGAAGTCGGCCCGACGGTGATTCATCCGCTGCCCGCCGGGTATCTGGCGGCGACGGAAAAATACGGCTCGCAGACGCAGCTTGCGGCGTTGCCGGATGGCGGCCTGACCGTGGTGGATTATCAGGGCGGAGTTCCCTTTCCTTCACCCGCCGCACCGCATGAGGGATGGAAAATCCTTGCGAACTTCTGGTTCCGCTACATTCCCCATCTCGTGGTCAACACGCGCAACAACCTCGGATTCTCGTGCACGCTCGACTCCTACGGCAATGCCAGCTGCATCAAGGGTTTGTGGGTTTACCGGCAGCTCGCCTACAACACCGACCCCGGAGTCCCAACAACGATTCCAGGCGGCGCAGGCAAATTCTACACCACCTGGTTCATGATCGAGGAGCCGGAGCAACAGAAGTACACGGCAACCCTGACAATTGGCTATGCCGACTTGACGAAACCGGAAGAGATTTACGTTTTTCTGCCGGTGTTGCGGCGCGCACAGTCGCTATCCGCGGCCGCGCGCTGCGCCAGTTCCGGCTCGGACACGACGCCCGATGACGGCCGCTTCGCCTTCGACGCCAATATCCCTGATTTCAACGCTCACTTGATCGGCGAGAGGAAAATCCTCGCGCAGATGGACGTCGGGACCGCGGGGGCGAATTTTCCGCAGGACTACGATATGCCGCTGGGATGGCCCAAGCCGTCGTGGGGCAAGTGGGAGCTGCGCGACACTTACGCGCTCGAAATTCGCAAGCTGCCCGCCAAGGCGGCGGGCTACTGCTACGGCAAGCGGATCATCTATATCGACCGGCAGTTTTACGGCGCCTTGTGGCAGGACCTCTACGATTCGCAGATGCGGCTATGGAAAGTCGCGCTGCTGCAACCGATCGTAATCAAGGTTCCGCGCGTCGGGCCGCAGAACTCGTCCGGGGCTCAATACTCGCACTATTGGGACTTGCAAAACCGGCACGCCACTTTCAGCGGCCCCAACGACGGCCACGGTTACGACGTGCTGATTAACGATGAAGCGCCGGAGGAGTACGGGGATATCGAGCGCTACACCACGCCGGGCGGGCTGAGCGAGGTCATGCGCTAGTGCGGTTTGAAAGCGTCCGGCGGCGGGCGTGACGTTCGTTAAGTTCCCGCGCCGCGCGCCGCGCCAGGTTTGAGCGCGGCGCATAATCCCCGGATGCTTCGCCGCGCGGACTCCGTGCGGCGCCGAGAGATCGCTTTGGAGGCGCGCGCTTGTCAGCGTTGCGAACCGCGCGCAATACTGGAGCGTGCCCACGCCACAACTCAAAATTGAGGCTCAACCCCGCGCTCACGCGATCGTCCTGATTCTTCGGGTCGTCGATCCGGCCAAAAACGGCGCGCAAGCGGCGCGCGCCCTGGCCCGAATTCCGTCGCTGGCCGAGCAGGTTGCGGCCGTCGATACCTCCAGCGGCCTGGTCTGCGTGGTGGGCTTCGGCGCGGACTTCTGGAAGATAATATCGCCGGCCAAACGTCCGGCCGCGCTGACGCCCTTCAAACCGCGGCGGGCGGGTGAAAGAGTCGCGCCCGCGTCCGGCGGCGATCTGATGTTCCACATCAATTCGGATCGAGCCGATCTCAATTTCGAGCTGGCGCTCCGCGTCAGAGACTTGTTAGGGCCGCTTGCGGAGGTCATGGAGGAGGCGCGCAGCCTCAACTATCTCGACGGGCGCGATCTGACCGGCTTCATCGACGGCACGGAAAATCCGCAAGGCGCGGAGCGCGCGGCGGCGGCGCTGGTTGGCGACGAGGATCCCGACTTCGCCGGCGGCGCCTACGTTTTCATCCAGCGCTATATTCACGACCTGGCGCGATGGCGATCGCTGCCAATCGGCGAGCAGGAAAAGATCATCGGCCGGCGCAAGTCCGACAGCGCGGAGCTCGCCGGGGGGGAGCAGCCGCCGACGGCGCACATCAGCCGCGTGTCGATCGAGGAAGACGGCCGGGAACTCCAGATCGTGCGCTACGGCTTTCCCTGCGGCACGACTTCGGACGCCGGACTTTTCTTTATCGCGTACGCCCGCAATCCCGGGATTCCGGAAAAGATGCTGGACCGGATGATCGGGCAAGGCGCCGACGCGCCGCACGATCGCCTGCTCGAGTTCACGCGCGCCGTTTTCGGCGCCACGTTTTTCGCGCCATCGATCGAGACTTTACGCGCATTGACGTCATAAGCCTTAACCGGCTGACGCGGGTTGGCGGTGGGCGGCGGCGTGTTCGACCGCGTCGAATAGATGCAACTGCGCGGGTTGGGCGTAGTGCGGAATCTCCACCGGATATTTGCCGGTGAAGCAGGCGTCGCAATAGCCGGAACGCGGGCCCTCCATGAACGAGTAAAGCCCTTCCCAACTCAGGTAGCCGAGCGAATCCGCCGTGATGTACTGGCGAATCTCCTCGACCGAATGATGCGACGCGAGCAGTTCCTCGCGGGTCGGCGTGTCGATGCCGTAAAAACATGAGTTGGTGGTCGGCGGCGCCGCAATCCGCATATGCACCTCGCGCGCGCCCGCCTGCCGCAGCATCGGGATGACCTTGCGCAGGGTGGTGCCGCGCACCAGCGAATCCTCGACCAGCACGATCCGCTTGCCCTTGAGCAATTCGGCGACCGGATTGAATTTGATCTTGACGCCGAAATGGCGGATCGACTGGCGCGGCTCGATAAAAGTGCGGCCGATATAGTGGCTGCGCACCAGCGCCATCTCGAACGGAATTCCCGACTCCTCGGCGTAGCCAAGCGCGGCGGAGTTGCCCGAATCGGGCACCGGGACGACGATATCGGCGTCGGCGGAACATTCGCGGGCGAGGGCCCGGCCCTGCAGCTTGCGCACCGAATAGACGTTGCGGCCGTAAAGCAGGCTGTCGGGCCGCGCGAAATAGACATACTCGAAGATGCATCGGCGGGCCGGCGCCGGCTGGAACGGATGGATCGAGCGGACGCCTTCGTCGGTGATCACGACCATCTCGCCCGGCTCGATCTCGCGGAGATATTCGGCCCGCACCAGGTCGAGCGCGCAGGTTTCGGAGGCGACGATCGTGGCGCCGTTGAGACGGCCCAGCACCAGCGGGCGGAAGCCCTGCGGATCGCGCGCCGCAATCAGGCAGCGTTCGGTCAGCACGACCACGGAATAGGCGCCGCGGATCCGCGCGAGCGCGTCGGCCACGCGGCCGGGCAGATCGGGCGCATGCGAGGCCGCGATCAGATGGATCGCGAGTTCGCTGTCCGAGGACGACTGGAAGATCGAACCGTTCGCTTCAAGCTGCTCGCGCAGCTCGCGGAAATTGACCAGGTTGCCGTTATGCGCGAGCGCGAGCCCGCCGTGCGCGTACTCGACCACCAGCGGCTGGCAATTCTTGAGCGAAGTCGATCCGGTGGTGGAATAACGGTTGTGGCCAATGGCGGCGGTGCCTTCGAGTTGCTCCAGCACCGCGCTATTGAAAATGTCGGCGACCAGGCCCATCCCGCGATGCGAGATTAGCGCCTTGCCATTGGACGAGACGATGCCCGCGGACTCCTGCCCGCGATGTTGCAGGGCGTAGAGGCCGAGATATACGAGGTTGGCGGCCTCGGGATGGCCATAGACGCCGAAGACGCCGCACTCTTCATGAAATCCGTCGAGCTTGGCCTCGGCGGCGTCCAGTACAACTGACAACTCGGGGCTATCAGTCATGGCGGCCGAGCCTCCCAGGCAGCGCGTCTTCGTAAAGCCGCATCAGGGCGGCGACCTCTTCGTCGATTTGGCGGCCGATTTTCAGGCGCGGCGCGGCGGTCACGCGGCCTATCGAGCGGACTTCGAGCGGCGCAAAAATTTCATGTATCGCTTTAAGATTTTCCGCCGGCAGGGACAAAATCACGCTCGAAGCTCCTTCGCCGAACCACGCCGCGACGCTTGCGTCGATGGCGTCAGGAACGATCTCCGCACCGGCTGGCGCGGCGGGATTGAAGCAGGCTTCGGCAAGCGCCACAGCGATCCCGCCCTCGCTTACGTCGTGGGCCGATCTTATCAACCGCCGTTGCGCACATTCAACCAGCCCGTCAAGCAGGCGGCGTTCGCGCCCGAGGTCGATCGGCGTCAGCGCGTCATCCGCGGCGCCAAAGAGGTCGGCGTATTCGCTGGCGGCGAGCGACGGCGCGGCGGTGCGCACCAGCACAATCGCGTCGCCGGGGAAACTAAAGTAATGCTTTACGTTGAGCGAAACGTCGGCGAACGTGCCGACGATCGCGATAGTCGGCGTGGGCGGAATCGCGCGGCCTTCGGTCTCGTTGTAAAAGCTCACATTGCCGCTGATCACCGGAGTGGCGAAGGCGCGCGCGGCGGCGCGCAGTCCGGCCACGCCGCGCACGAACTGCCACATGATTTCCGGCCGCTCGGGATTGCCGTAATTGAGACAGTTGGTGATCGCCGCCGGGCGCGCTCCGGCGCAGGCGACGTTGCGCGCCGCTTCGCAGACGGTGGCGACCGCGCCGAGATATGGATCGATCGCGCAGGCGCGCGGATTCGAATCGACCTTGAGCGCAAGGCCGCGGCGCGAGCCTTTGATGCGCAACACCGCGGCGTCGCCGCCGGGACCGGCGACGGTGTTGCTCAGCACCAGCGAATCGTATTGCCGAAAGACCCATCGGCGCGACGCGACATTGGGACTCGCGAGCAACGCGCGTAGCGCGGCGGCCGGATCGGGCCGCGAGATGGCCGTGGTCAGGCGCGGACTGGAGCTGTCGCGAAGCGGAGCCGGCGGCGCGGCCGGACGATCGTAGAGCGGCGCGTCGTCGCTGATTGCGGCGACGGGGATATCGGCGACGACCTGGCCCTTGAAGCGGGCGCGCCAGCGGCCGTCGCCAGTGATTCGGCCAATCACCACGGCATGCAGGTCCCAGCGTTCGAAAACCGCCGCCAGTTCCGCCTCGCGCCCGTGCTCGGCGACGATCAGCATCCGCTCCTGCGACTCCGAGAGCAGGATTTCGTAGGGCGAAAGATTCGCTTCGCGCAGCGGCACGCGGTCGAGGTCAAGCTCGACGCCGAGTCCGCCGCGTCCCGCCATCTCGCTGGAGGACGAGGTGAGGCCGGCCGCGCCCATGTCCTGAATCGCGGCGATCGCGCCGGTCTTGATCGCTTCGAGGCAAGCCTCGATCAGCAGCTTTTCGGTGAACGGATCGCCGACCTGAACGGTCGGCCGCTTGGCCTCGCTCCCGGCGTCGAATTCGGCGGAGGCGAGCAAGCTGGCGCCGTGAATCCCGTCGCGGCCGGTCGCCGAGCCGACATAGAGGACGGGATTGCCGACGCCGCGCGCGCGGGCGCTCTGCAAATCCTCGCGCCGCGCGAGTCCGAGCGCGAAGGCGTTGACGAGGATGTTGCCGTTGTAGCCGGGATCGAACATCAGCTCGCCGGCGACGGTTGGCACGCCAACGCAATTGCCGTAGCCGCCGATTCCGCCGACCACGCCGTTCACCAGATAGCGGGTGCGCGGATGGTCGATGGCGCCGAACTTGAGCGAATCCATGCTCGCGATCGGCCGCGCGCCCATCGTGAAGATGTCGCGCAGGATGCCGCCGACGCCGGTCGCCGCGCCCTGATACGGCTCGACGTACGACGGATGGTTGTGGCTTTCGATTTTGAAGACGGCGACCCAGCCGTCGCCGACGTCGATCGCGCCGGCGTTTTCGCCCGGTCCGCCAATCACGTTCGGACCCTCGCGCGGCAGGGTCTGGAGATGTTTGCGCGAGGACTTGTAGGAGCAATGCTCCGACCACATCACGGAAAACACGCCGAGCTCGGTGAAAGTCGGCGTGCGGCCCATAAGGCGTTCGATCGCGGCGAATTCCGCGGCGGTCAGGCCGTGCGATCGCGCCGCCGCAAGATCGACTCGTGGTTCGCCCGGCAAGGCCGCCGGCGCTTGGCTCATCGCGCGGCTCCGGCGATCGACTCGAAGATTTTGCGGCCGGCGACGCCGCCGAGCGCCGCCTCCACCGCGTGCTCCGGATGCGGCATCAGGCCGAAGACGTTGAAGCGCTCGTTGGCGACTCCGGCGATCGAGCGCATCGCGCCGTTGGGATTCGCGGCGTCGGTCGCCGCGCCGCTTTCATCGACGTAGCGCAGCAGGATTTGCCCGCGCTCTTCGAGCTGGCGCAATTCATCCTCGGGCGCCACGTAGCGGCCCTCGCCATGCTTGATCGGCAGGCGCAGCAATTCGCCCGGGCGCGCGGCGCGGGTAAAGGGCGTCGCGGCGTTCTCGACGCGCAGGTTGACGAAATCGCAGACGAAGGCCAGCGAACGGTTGCGCGTCAGCGCGCCGGGCAGCAAATGCGCCTCGCAAAGAATCTGAAAGCCGTTGCAGATGCCGAGCACCAGGCCGCCGTCGGCGGCGAAGCGCGCGACCGATTTCATGATCGGCGAGAAGCGCGCGATCGCGCCGCAGCGCAGATAGTCGCCGTAACTGAAGCCCCCCGGCAGCACGACGCATTCGGCGCCGCCGAGCGTTTCGTCCTTATGCCACAGGCTCGCCGCCTCCTGCCCGAGCGCGTCACGCAAGGCCCAGAGCGCGTCGCCGTCGTCGAGCGAGCCGGGAAATCTGACCACGCCCCACTTCATTCGGCCGCGACCTCAAAGGTGAAGTCCTCGATATTCGGATTCGCCAGCAGCCGCTCGCAGATTTGCCGGACGGCGATTTCGGCTTCGGCGCGCGAAGGCGCGTCGATTTCGAGCGTGATAAAACGGCCGACGCGGACGTTGCCGACGGCGCCAAAGCCAAGGCTTTTGAGGGCGCCTTCGACCGCGCGGCCCTGCGGATCGAGGATGCCCTTGCGCGGCGTGACGTAAACCTTCGCGCGCAAGCCTAATTCTCCACCCGCCGCAGCATCTCCTGATAGGCGCCTTCGACGTCGCCGAGATCGCGCCGGAAGCGATCCTTGTCGAGCTTCTTGCGCGTCGCCTTGTCCCAGAAACGGCAGGTGTCGGGACAAATTTCGTCGCCGAGCAGGATTTCGCCGTGATGGCGGCCGAATTCAAGTTTGAAATCGACCAGAATCACGCCGCGCTGATCCAGAAAGTCGATGAGCACCCGGTTGACGCGGAGCGCCGTTTCACGAATCGCGCGCAATTCCGCTTCGGTCGCCCAGCCGAAGGCGATCGCGTGCTCCGGCAGAATCAGCGGATCGTCGAGCGGGTCGGACTTGTAATAGAACTCGACGATTGGAAACGGCAGCGTCTCGCCCTCCTCGCGTCCCAGCCGCTTGGCCATCGAACCCGCCACGATATTGCGCACGACGGTTTCGGCGGGCACGATTTCGAGCCGCTTGCACAGCATCTCGCGATCGTTCATCCGGCGCACAAAGTGGGTCTTGACGCCTTCGCGCTCGAGCAGCGTGAAGAACAACTCCGACATCCGGTTGTTAATCACGCCCTTGTCTTCGATCGTGCCTTTTTTTTTGGCGTTGAAGGCGGTGGCGTCGTCCTTGAAATAGGCGATCACCAAATCCGGGTCGGCGGTGGCATAAAGCTTCTTCGCCTTGCCTTCGTAAAACATTTCGCGTTTTTCGGGATTGTCGCTCACGCTTTTCACCCTGATCCGGTTGGATTTCGTAACCTGGATTTTACTTCGGCGCCGCGTGCGGGAAAACCTGGCGAGCCCCGTCAATCCGCGCGCGGCCGCGGTTATATCCACAAAGCGGCCGGGCCTGTGCATAAAACCCGGCGCGATCGGCGCCGATCATTTCTTCGCCGCGGGCGCGAACCGCTCCGCAAGCTCGCGCGCATAGCCGAGGTAGGTTTTAGGTTCGAGCGCCAGCAGCTCGCGGCGCGCCGCCTCCGGCAATTCCAGCGTCGCGACGAATTCCCGCAGCGCCTCGCGTCCAGTGGCGCGCCCGCGCGTCAGCTCTTTGAGCCGCTCGTATGGCCGCTCCAGCCCGTGACGGCGCATCACGGTCTGAATTCCCTCGGCGAGCACTTCCCACGCCTTGTCGTTCTCCAGATCGGCGGCCAGCCGCGCGCGATTGAGCGTGAGCTTGCCGATGCCGCGCTCGAGCGACGCGATCGCGACCGTCACATGGCCGAACGCCGTGCCGATTCCGCGCATCGCGGCGCTGTCGCTCAAATCGCGCTGCCATCGCGAGACCGGCAACTTGACCGCCAGATGCTGAAACATCGCGATCGCCAGCCCCAGGTTGCCTTCGGCGTTTTCGAAATCGATCGGATTGATTTTGTGCGGCATCACGGACGATCCAACTTCGCCGGCGGCCATCTTCTGGCCAAAATAGCCAAGCGCGACATAGCCCCAGATGTCGCGGGCGAAATCGATCAGCACCGCGCCGACGCGCGCGACCGTGTCGAACAGCTCGGCGAGAAAATCGTGGCTCTCGATTTGCGTGGTCAGCGGATTCCAGACCAGACCGAGCGACTCGACGAAGCGCCGCGAATGAGCGATCCAATCGACTTCGGGCGCGGCCGCGCGATGCGCGTTGAAGTTGCCGACGGCGCCATTGGCCTTGCCGAGAAATTCCTGGCGGCGCAGATAGCCGAGCTGGCGTTCGAGCCGGTGGGCGAACACCGCCAACTCCTTGCCGGCCGTGGTCGGCGACGCTTCCTGTCCATGCGTCCGCGCGAGCATCGGGACCGCGGCGTACTCGCGCGCCATCGCGCCCAGCCGCCCGGCGATTTTCGCCAGCGCCGGCAGCAGTTCGTCCGCGACAAACTCCTTGAGCATCAAGGCCCACGCGAGGTTGCTGATATCCTCCGAAGTGCAGGCGAAATGAATCATTTCGAGCGGCAACGCGGAATCTAGCGCGGCGATTTTTTCCTTAAGAAAATACTCAAGCGCCTTCACGTCATGATTGGTTTCGGCCTCGAGTTCCTTCACGCGCGCGGCGTCGCGAAGCGAAAATTCCCCATATAACGCGCGCAGCCGCGCCGCGGCCTGGTCGTCGAGCGCGGGCCGCGCGGTGAATTCCCGATTCTCCGCCAGCGCCAGAAACCATTCGATTTCGACCCGCACGCGGTAGCGGATCAGCGCGTACTCGCTGAAATATTGCGCAAGCGCGCGCGTGCGCTCGCGGTAACGGCCGTCGATCGGCGTGACCGCCAGCAGGGCCGCGTCCACCGCGGAAGAATTAGCGTTGCGCTTTTCGCTCATCGGGCGGTCTCGACTCAACGGCCGGTATGGCCAAATCCGCCGGCGCCGCGGCCGCTCGTATCGAGCGAGCCGGTCTCGATAAATTCGGCGCGCGCGACCGGCGCAATCACGATTTGCGCGATCCGATCGCCCGGCCGGATCGTCAGCGGCGCGGCGCCAAGGTTGATCACGATCACCCGAATCTCTCCGCGATAATCGGCGTCGATCGTGCCGGGCGAATTGACCAGCGCGAGGCCTTCGGCGAGCGCCCGGCCACTGCGGGGACGCACCTGCGCCTCGTATCCGGCGGGCAATTCGATCGCGATTCCGGTCGGTATCGCCGCGCGCTCCAGCGGGCCAAGTTCGCGCGCCGCGTCGAGGTCGGCGACCAGATCGGCCCCCGCGGCGTGCGCGCTTTGGTAGCTGGGCAAAGGCCAGCGATGGGGTCGCGTGCGGGTTATTTTAACTCGTGGCGTCATGCGTGCCGCTCGACCGCGCCCGTCTTTCAATCAGACGGGAGCCATCGAACATCGTGATTTTATCAGCATCCCGCCCGCCGATCATTCGCCGCCGACAATTCGCTATGGCCGCCAGCGGGACAAGTCGATAAAATGCCGCGCGAGCGCCATGCCGTCACACGGCGTTCGACTGGTATCGCCCGGGGGAGGGCCATCTCGATGTCGCAAATCATAAAGGCAATCGCCGCCGCCATGCTCGCGGGAGCAATCGTATTCACGGCCGGCGCCGCCGCCGCGCAAGCGCACGCTCCAATGGCGCTGGTGGGAACGGGGGCGACTGTGCGCATCGCCAAGCCCGGCAGCTACTACCTGCCGCACAACCTGCTCAGTCGCCTGAAGAATCTGCCCGTGGTGATGGTCACGGTCTCGAACGTCACGCTGAACCTGAACGGCAACGCGATCATCGGCCCCGGCGGCTCCGGCACGAGCGTCGGCATCAAAACGGCGCCGGGCGTGACCAACGTCGCCGTGCTCAACGGCACGATCACGAATATCGCCGGGACGGCGCTCAACCTCGGCGCCGATAGCGAAGTTGCGGGCGTGCGCATCGTCAATAATGGCGGCGACGGCGTCGATTGCGCCAGCGGATGCCTGATCAACGGCAATATCGTTGCGGAAAACGCCGGAATGGGCTTGAATTTCGGCGCCGACGACACCAGCGGCTACGAGAATAACGTGCTGAATGGCAACGGCGGGGGAGTCACCGGCGGCACGAATCTCGGCCATAACGTGATCGACGGCGTTGCCACCACGCCCTGAGCGGCAAGCGAATAATCAGGATTTTCCAGGCGGGCGGCTCAGCCGAGCGGCGCCCACACCTGATCGTCCAGGTCACGGCCTTTGGGGTCGCCGAGCAGCACCATCCCCATCCGATCCGGCCGAAAACATTTCGCCGCGAGTTCGACCACCTGGTCGTTGGTGACGCCTTCGATCGCGCGCGCGACTTCTTCGAGCGGAATATCGCGGCGGAAGTAGATTTCGTTGCGCGCAATCCGGTTCATCCGGCTGTCGGTCGATTCCATCCCGAGCAGCATGTTGCCCTTGAGCTGGCTCTTGGCGCGTTCGAGCTCCGCGGGTTTCAAGCCTTCGCGCACGACGCTGCGGATTTCGCCGAGCGTGACTTCGATTACTTCGTCGATCCACTCCGGGCTGGCGCCGGCGTAGATGCCGAAGTAGCCGCAATCGATAAACGCCGAAATGAATGAATAGATAGTGTATACGCGGCCGCGTTTTTCGCGCACTTCCTGGAACAGCCGCGACGACATCCCGCCGCCCAGCGCGGTGTTCAGCACGTAGGCGGCGTATCTCAGCGGATCGGTCTGGCTGACGCCGGGTCCGCCGATACATAGATGGGCCTGCTCGAGGTCCTTGCGATGATTGAGCACGACCGCCTGTTCCAGCGGCGGCGCGATCGGCTCGCCGCGGCCGTCGCCCTCGACGCCGCCGAAATAACGCGCGCAATCCGCGGCCAGCCGGTCGTGGTCAACCGCGCCCGCCGCCGCGATAAACACGCGTCCGGCGCGATAACGGTCGGCCATGAAGCCGGTCAGCAGCGCGCGATCGATCGCGTTGACCGATTCCACCGAACCGAAGATCGGCAGCGACAGCGGATGTCCCTTCCAGAAATGGAGATTGAACAGGTCGTGGATAAAATCGTCGGGGGTGTCCTCGGCCTGCGAAATTTCCTGCAGCACGACCTGGCGTTCGCGATCGATTTCGGCCGGGTCGAAGACCGATTCGAGGAACAGGTCCGCCAGCACCTCGGTCGCCATCGCCAGGTCCTCGCCCAGAACCTTCGCGTAATAGCAGGTGTATTCCTTGCCGGTGAAAGCGTTGAGCACGCCGCCGACCGCGTCGAAAGTTTCGGCGATTTGCGCGGCCGTGCGCTT
>DAHZDR010000389.1 GCA_027403435.1 Deltaproteobacteria bacterium | reverse complement strand
CCAGCGGCAATTCGACGATGTCGGTGAGCGCGTCGAGCGGATTGCGGAAAAGCTCGGGCGATACGTTGGGCGCGCCGAGCGGCCCTTTGACGCTGATGCGGACGGCGAAGATCCGGTCGAGCGTCTTGCCTAGTGGCGCTCCGGCCAACGGCACATACGCGAGCAGGTTTCGCAGGGAACTCAGCGGCAGCGCTTGAATGTGCATATCCATCACGCGCGCGGGCAGCGTTACGCTGCCATGCCCCGCCATATCGAAAGCGTCGGTCGTAAGCTCTATATGGCGCACTTCGAGCGCTTTTGGCGTCAGCGTCATCCGCACGGTTATGTGATCGTAGGGCACCCCCATGTCGAGGTCCGGCGCGGTGAAGCGCAGCCAGCTCGAGATGCTGACAATGTCCAGCAGGTTGCTAAGCAGGGTGAACTTTCCCAGGCTGCCGTTGCTCATCAGGATGGTCGAGTCGCCGCACAGCGGTTGCGGCGGCGCGCCGCCGACGAGTATCAGGCCCGTGTTGAATTTGGCGTTGAGATCGCCCGAGACTGGCGGGCCGCCCTTTGGCGCAAACTGCGCAAACAGCCGGTGCGCGTCGATACGGTAGAGGTTGCCGGTGACGTACAGGCGTTTGGTGGTGTCGTCCCACGCCGCCTGCATCTTGACCGTGCCGCGCAGCGTGTGGGCCGAAAGGTTCCTGACCTCCCAGCGGTCGCCGCGGCCTTCCAGATCGCCGGCGAAGTCGCGCAACTTGACCTGATGAACGATCAGCCGCCGGAGCCGGACGCTGGCGTGCAGGGTCACCGGACGCGCCGGCTGACGTATCGCGGCGGTGGCGTGATGACCGCCCGCGACGAGCGCGTGATGCTGGATGGCGTCGAGGTCGAAGCCCGGGCCGGTTACGCTCAGATCGATTTTCGGCCGTGAGAAATCCGCGACCGTGCCGTGCAGGTCGAAGTCGCCCGCGCCGAGCCGCACCTGGCGCAGGGCAATTTGCGCGCGCGCGTCGCTGATCGTCGCGTGTGCGCTGCTGACGACGACGGGCGCCGCGGTCAGGCGCGAGTCCACAGTGAGCGAGGTGAGCGTCAGGCCGCCGTTGAAGTGCGGAGTGGCCAAGCCGGGCCGCCATTGGATTGCAAACCCGCCGCCCGCCTGTCCGCGCAGGGTCAGATCCGGCATTGCCGCGTTTACCAGGAGCGCGCGCGTCCAGCGGCGCAGGTCGAGCGCGTGGAAGCTGACCCGCGCGTCGAGCGCGCGGCGCGCCAGCTCGTAGTTGCCGTTCGCCGCAAGCGTCCCGCCGCTCGACAGCGACGCGCGCGCCGAGTAGTGCAGCCGCTGATTCGCCAGCGCCGTGTCGGCCCACAGCCGGATCGCCTCGTGGCGGCCATCGGCGCGCATCCAGACGAAGCCGCGCCGTAGCCGGATCCGCAAGCTTTGCGGCGCAAAGCCCGCGCCGTTGTCCACCAGCGTTCCGTCGATTGCCAACCGCGCCTGGGCGGCGCCATGCGTGGGCAGCATCCCGCGCGCCGCCGGCGAAAGCTGGTTTTGCGGAGCGAGCCGCGACAGGTCGAGAGTCGAGAACAGCCGCGCGGAGCAGGTGATTGACGGCGCGGATGGGTTCGCCGCCTGGCGCAGGTCGGCGTCGAAACGCCCATGGTCGAAGCGGGCGGCGTCGGTGCGGACGCTCAGCCCCGTGACGCTCGTGACGCCGCCATTCAAGCTCACCTGCGCGGGGCTTGCGAGGCTTACCGTGCGCAGGCCCGGCCGCTCGGTATGAAGCTGCGCGTTGGCGACGGTCAGCGAGCCGGCAAGTCCGCCGATCAGCGCGGCCATCAAGCGCTGGTTCCGGCAATTCGCGTCCGCGCATCCGTTAAGCGCGTCGCGCAGCGGCCCGAGCGCGATCGTAAAATTCACCCTGTCGATTACGACGCCGCCGGTTACGGCCGGCGCAGGACGCCCCAGCGTGCGCGCCAATTGCCCAATCCGCGCTTCGAGCGGTCCGGCCTGCGCGCTGATCCGGGGATTGGCGGAGAACGGGCCGGCGACGCTCACGCGCAGAGGAGTCGCGCGGGCCAACCCGAAATTGTCGGGGGGCGCCAGCGTGCCGTCGAGTTCGAGCCGTTCGGCGGAAAGCGCGTACGACCCGGTGAAAGTAGCCTGACCCGCCGCCATCGCGCTCTGGAGGCTGATCCGTCCGGTGAGCGTTGTCCGACTTAGGCTGAGGGCCGTTTGCCCGCTGAAGCCTTGGGCGGCGCGGTGAATAAACGCGATCGTGCCGTGGGTGGACCGCGTTCGCGCGGCCGGGATCGTGAGGTCGGCGCTGACCGACAGGCCGTCGATCGGCGGACCGCTCCACGCCACGCGCTCGACCCTGAGGCGCATGCGCCGCGCGCTCGCGTCGATACGGGCGTCGAGCATCATGCGGGCGCCGGCGCGGCCTGGCGGCGCAATCGTCGCGCGCGTTACGGTCGTATGGCGGACGAATAGCGCAAGACCGGCCGCCAGCGCGGGCAGCTTCGCGACCGCGCTTTTGAAGTTGAAACTCGCCGGGTTGTGTTGGGACGCGAGCGTGATCTCCGCGGCGCTGAGCCGCAACGACTTAAGCGGCATCACGCGCATCCGCGCCAGCTCGCCAAAACCAATTACCGCGCGCAATCGCCGCGCGCGCACCCGGTCGCCATGCCAGGTAACGCGCGCCCGGCGCACGATCACTTCGACGCCGCTGGTCGCGAGCCCGAAATCCAGGCGCTGGACGCTTATGATCGCGCCGGTTTGCGCCGCCAGCCGCGCCAGCGCGTACCGCGCCAACGCCTGACGATCACGCACCGCCAGCGCTGTCAGGCTGACGATGATCGTCAGCAATAATCCGAGCAGCGCGAGCGCCAGCAGCGGCAATCTTCGCAGCCGAAATTCCCGTTTCCAGTCCAAACCCGAACGAGTATAAGAGAGATATTCGCCCGAGTGAAATTGTCCGGAGATGATTGCGGAGCGCCGCGATAAATCGAGGATTCGGGAATGGCTCCCCGGGCCGGATTCGAACCAGCGACCCGACGGTTAACAGCCGTCTGCTCTACCGACTGAGCTACCGGGGAGCGCGAACGCAATCGGAATCCCTATGACTACCCGCCGCGGCGGAGTGAATCAAGCCGATCGGTTCCGGATTCATCGATTAATCGACGCGCGCGGCGCCACCCGCGTCTAATCGCCGAGCATCCGCGCCGCGTAACGCACCATCGCGGCCAGCTTTTCGACGCGGTCGAGCAATTCGTTTTGCCCATGCGGCGGCGCGTCGCGCAAGGCCGCAGCGGCGTCGGCGAGATTTTCCTTGAGAATTGCGACCGCGCGCTCAAGATGGGCGTGGGTGGCGGCGCGCCGCCGCGTCTGACGCCGCGCCGCTTGAAACTCGTCAAGATGAATAATCTCGGCCATCGCTGGAATGCCGCCATGACCAATCCGTTATCGCTATATCACGAGCCGGGCGCAATGCCGCCGGAACTTCCGTGCCGAGATCCGCGGGGTCTGTTGAAATCAGCGCGGCTTGCGGCCCTGGCGCCGCTTTTCGGCAAGCGTCGCGGCGCCGCCCCGCGCAACCCATGCGACTTGCCGCGCCACGCCGTTGAGAATTTCAACCTCGCGCGGCCGCAGGCCACCGCGCCCGAGTAGCGCGCGCATCGTATGCATGATGTGCTCGGGGTTGTCCGCGGGCAGAAAGCCGATCGCGACCAGCGCCCGCCGCATCCGCCGATACATCGCTTCGGTCTCCGCCGCTGTCGCATATTCCTCTTCCAGCGCGGCCGTGGGCGCCGCCGCCGCGATCGCGACCATCAGCTCATACGCGACGATCGCGACCGCGTGCGCAAGGTTGAGCGACGGATAATCCGGCGCCGTCGGAATCGTCAGCAGCCGCTGACAGAGCGCGATTTCGCGATTGCTCAAGCCGAAATCTTCGGGGCCGAAAACGATCGCGACGCGATTATGCGCGGCCGCCGCCGCGATTTCCGGCGCCGCCGCGCGCGGCGCGCGCGCTTCGCCGCGATAGGGGCCGCCGCGCGCGGTCGTGCCGATCGTCAACGTGCGATCGGCCAGCGCGGCGCCAAGATTCGCGAAGATGCGCGCGTGCCGGACGATCTCGGCCGCATGCACCGCGCGCCGCGCCGCCGCTTCCGGATCGTATCCGCGCGGCGCCACCAGCCGCATCTCGGCGAAGCCCATGTTCTTGAGCGCGCGGGCGGCGGCGCCGACGTTGCCGGAGGATTTCGGCGCGACCAGTACGAAAACGAAAGGTTCTTGAGCGTCGCTTGGCATCGATTGTCCGAGGTTATGCTATTTTGAGTCGAATTTTCGATTACGATCCAGCCACGCCCGCCGCCGGGCGGCGGCGGGGGAGGCGCGCAATGGCCACAGTTCCGGAAACTTCACGGATTGCCAATCCGGTATCCGCCGCCGGACGCGATTACGCCGCGAGCGTGGCCGCGATCGCGCCGGCGATCCGCGCCCACGCCGACGCGGGCGCGCAACTGCGCCGGCTGCCCGACGCGACCTGGCGTGAATTTGTCCGCAACGGCCTTTATCGTATTTTGCAGCCCGCCCGCTGGGGCGGCGGCGAAGCCGATCCGCGCCAGCTTTATCACGCCGTGCGCGAAGTCGCCCGCGCCGACGGTTCCGCCGGATGGGTGCTGGGCGTCCTCGGCGTCCATCCGTGGCAGGCCGCGCTGTTCTCGCGCGAATTCCAGGAGGAGTTGTGGGGCGGCGATCCGGCGGCGATTAACTCGTCGTCCTACGCCGCCACCGGCAAAGCGGAAAAGGCCGCCGGCGGTTATCGCCTGAGCGGACGCTGGTCGTTTTCCACCGGATGCGACCATTGCCAATGGGTGGTCCTCGGCGCCGTGCCCGGAACCGTGACGATTAGCGGCCGCGAGGTTCCCGAGTTGCGCTCCTTCATGCTCCCGCGCAAGGACTATCGTATCGACGACAACTGGTTTGTCGCCGGGCTGGCGGGCACCGGCAGCAAGGATATCGTCGTTGACGGCGCCTTCGTTCCCGAGTACCGCACCCAATCGCATTGGGATTACGCGCTCAACCGGCCGCTGCCCGGATGGGAGCTGAATCCGGGACCGCTTTACCGGCTGCCCTTCGCGGCGGTTTTCAATTACACATTGACCGCGGCGGCGCTGGGCGCGGCGCGGAATTTTCTCGACCAATGGATCGCAATCAGCCGCGACCGGCGCGGCGGCTACGGCGGCGCGATCAAGGACGATTCCCACAGCCAGCATCTGGCGGCCGAAGCCAACTATGCGCTTGACGCCGCCAGCGCCTTGCTCGACGCCGATTGCGACGAATTGATGGACGCGGCCCGCCGCGGCGAACCCCTGGCGCCGCGCAGCCGCGCCCGAATCCGCCATCATGCCTGCCGCTCCGCGCAAAATGCGATGACGGCGATCGATCGGCTGTTCGCCGCCAGCAGCGGCCGCGCGGTTTTCCTGGACCATCCGCTGCGGCGCCGCTATTTCGATCTCAAGGGGATGCTGGGGCACGCCTTTCTTAATCCCGATCCGCCGGCGCGGTCGTTTGGCGCCCTGGCCTTCGGCAACGCGGTGCTCGACATGATGCTATGAGCGGGTCCGTCGCGCTTTCACGCTCGGCGCGATTACAGATAGGCTTAGGATGATTCAGGCGGGATTGGCGATGAAGATCGTTTCCTTTGGCGATGTGCATATGGCGACGCGCAACCTGGCGCGGATGGGCGCGGCGCTCGCCGGCGCCGATTTGATAATCGTTTCCGGCGACCTGACCAATTTCGGCGGCGCGGCCGAGGCGCGCGTGGTGCTCGACGCCGTGCGCGCCGCCGCGCCCCGCGTCCTCGCGCTCAGCGGCAATCTCGATCAGCCCGAGGTCATGCCGTTTCTGGAGGCGGAAGGCGTGGGCCTGCACGGCCGCGGCGCGATCGTCGGCGGCGTCGGCATCTTCGGTTGCGGCGGCTCGAACATTACCCCGTTCAAAACCCCGACCGAACTGACCGAAGATGAAATCCACGCGGCGCTCGCGCGCGGCTACGCCCAAGTGCGCGACGTCAGGCCGCTTCTGATGGTTTGTCATACGCCGCCCTACGACACCAAATGCGATCGGATCGTCGGCGGCCGCGCCGTCGGCAGCACCGCCGCGCGCCGCTTTATCGAGGAATTCAAGCCCGACGCATGCCTTTCCGGCCATATTCACGAGTCGGCCGCGATTGACGCGATCGGGCCGACCACGATCGTCAATGCCGGTCCGTTCAAGGACGGCGGCTATATCGTCGTGCGCGCCGACGGCGGCCGGTTGACGACGAGCCTGGAGTTTCTTTGACGTGCCGGCGCTTTCGCGCGCGGCGCAATCGCTCGGCGTTTACGGAGGGAAAATCGCGCACGGATGGCCGTTGATTCTGCGCAACCTGGGCGCCCTGACGCGCCGTTTCGTGTTCGCGAGATTCGGCCGGGGATAACGCGGCCGCGCGCTGGTTTCGATTTGCGGGGGAGGGGGTTATTCATTCCGATGGAATCAGGCAACGCAGTGCGGAGGCGTTTCGCTCACGCCGCGCGCGCGGTCGAGGCGATCGATCGCGGCATGGACTTTTCCCGCCGCCGGAGGACTCGCCAGACGCTCAGTGATGATCCGATTCGCGGCGCCGCGCGGAACGCGCTAATCCAGATTTGTGACGGATTCGGCGGCCACCGCGCCGGGAGCGCATAGCCGATGGCGCCGAAAGTGGTGTTTTTCGACGCGGCCGGCACCCTTTTCGACCCGCGTGAACCGATCGGCGAAAGCTACGCCCGCATCGCCCGCCGCCACGGCGTTGACGCCGACGCCGACGCGGTGGCCGCCGGCTTCCGCCGCGCTTTCCATAGCGCCGGCGGTCTCGCCTTCGGACCGGGACGGCCGCCCGCGGAATTGCGCCGGCTGGAACGCGATTGGTGGCGCGAGGTAGTGCGCAAAACCTTCGCCGGGCTTGGCTCCTTCGCCGATTTCAACGCCTATTTCGACGAGTTGTTCCGCCATTTCAGCGACGCCGCGAACTGGCGCGCGGACCCCGAGGCCGCGCCGCTGCTCGAATCGCTCAAACGCGCGGGCCTGCGGCTCGGCCTCATCTCGAATTTCGATTTTCGCGTTAACGCGATCCTCGACGGCCTTGGCCTCGCGCGCTATTTCGACTCAATCACGATTTCGTCGGAAGCCGGATGGGCGAAACCGGCCGCCGAACTGTTTGCCGCCGCCCTTAAGCGCCATTGCGCCTCGCCGGGCCAGTCCGCGCACGTCGGCGACGCTCCCGATCTTGACGTCGCCGGCGCCGAAGCGGCCGGCCTGGCCGCGATTCTGATCGACCCGGCCGCGCCCTCGCGCCTCGCCGTCGCCGGGCGCAATGCGCGGGTCGCGGCGCTCAGCGTGGTTGCGGAGGCGCTCGAAAAAATGCCGTTCCCATGACCGTCATCGCCAGTCTATCCTTGACCCGCGGCGCCTTTGGGCAACCGCCGCAAGTTTTATCGGAACGAACGAGGAACATGGGGTCAGTCAGCGGATGGCGCCGCGCGGCGCTGGCCTGCGCGTTCGCGGCGGGAACGCTCGCCGCGAGCGTTCCCGCCGCAGGCGCGCAGAGCCTGAGACAGCTCAACAATCAACTCGACGCCGTCGCGCCGCAGGTCGCCGCGGGCGTCGCCAACCCGTCCGCCGCCAGCGACGCGATTACGCAACTTGACGCCGACGAGGCCGAGTTCGCCAAATTCGCCGACGGCGCCCGCTCCTCGAGTCAGTTGCTCGCCACCTACGACCGGCTCGAAGAGCTGCTCGACCGGATGTACACGGTCTATCAGAAACGCAAGGACGACTGTATCGAGCGGATCGACAACGGCGGCAATTGCGACTACGACCAGCCGGAACAGCTCGCCCTGCGCGCGCTCTATCCGCTTTCGTGGCTGCGTTTCGAGGGCGCCGCGCTTTACGCCGACGAACCCGCCACGGCGCGCCGCCTGCTCAAACAGGCGATCGACGGCTTCACCGCGAGCACCTTGATTATCGTCAATCCCGAGCTGGTGCGCGAAAACCTGCTCGGCCGCGCTTTCGCCGAACGCGAACTCGGCAAATATCAACGTTCCGCGTACGCGAACGCCGTCGCCGACTTCAAGACCGTCATGGCCGCCGGCGCGGGAACCCGCCAATATCGTCCCGCCGAACAGGGTCTCGCCACCACCTATGCGGCGATGGGCAAGATGGACCAGGCGCAGGGGCTGACGGCGCGGCTCTCGGCGGGCGCCACTGGCGCGCAGCGGCGCGGCCTCGAGATGCTGCGGTTGCGTGAAATGTTCAAGCAGGAGCGGGCCGCCGCCGATCCCGCCAAACGCGCCGAATTGCATCGCCAGATCGTCGCTTTTGCGCGCGCCCGCGAAAACGACAAAAACGATTGGGCGGTGGTGGTCGCGACCGCGGCCGACAATCTCAGTGATCCGGAGGCCGAGTTCGGCGGCGCCAACGATCCGTTCCAGAACTGGCTGCTCGCCAATATTCTCTATTACAGGCATCGCCCGCTGCCCGCCGCGAATTACTATTTGGCGGCGGCGCGCAGCGGCAAATA
Organism: Deltaproteobacteria bacterium; assembly: GCA_027403435.1. Taxonomy (GTDB): domain Bacteria; phylum Desulfobacterota; class Binatia; order Binatales; family Binataceae; genus JADMIL01. Next base: position 3,465 of record DAHZDR010000389.1, on the reverse strand, counting down.
TCCCAAGGCCTGGAAATACGCCGCCGATCTTTATTACTCCGGCGGCCGGATCGGCATGGTCGAAAAGGTCGCCGGTGAAATCGCGCGCCAGCCGGGCAACCCCGACGCCCAATGGGCCGCCTACATCCTTTACAAAATTCCGCGGCTCGAATGGGAGCGCGGCGGGATGCGGAGCGCCGAACTCGAAAAGCAATGGCTCGCCGCCGCGAATTACTATTTACGCCGCTATCCGCGCGGCCAGTACGCTTTCGAACCGCGCTTCCGTCTCGGCGAGTACTATCAGCGGCGCGGCGACTATGCCGAGGCGGCGAAGCAGTATAGCCAGGTGTCGGGCAATCCCGATTACGATTACACCGCGCGCTTCAACGCCGCCGAATGTTACTATCGGGCCCTGACCGCGTCCGGCAAAACGGCTTCCGCGGCGTCGCCGGCCGCCGCCGCTGACGCGAAAACGCGCGCGCCCGCCGATCGCGCGGCGACGCGCCAACAGGCGATCGACGCGCTCGCCAGCGCAATCGCGATGGAGCCCGGCGCCGAACGCGCCGCTCCCGCCGCCCAGCATCAGGCGCTTCGCGACAGCCGCGGCCGCGCGATCTTCATGCTTGCCGCCCTGCTCGAACAGGATCCAAAAATCGATTACTCCCGGGTTGCGGCGCTGCTCGCCAATTATGAAGCGCAATATCCCGCGATGGCCGGCAAGTTCGACGAAGTCGTCAAATGGCGGATGGCGGCGCTCGATCGCACCGGCCAGTTCGCGGAACTCGACCGCGAAGCCGACGCGATGGTCGCGCATGAGGCCGCGAATCCCGCGCGCAACGATTTTATCAAGGAAGCCGGAATGAGCTTCTGGCATGACGCGCAAGCCAGCCGCGCCGCCGGCGACGATCGCGGCTATCGCGAAAACGCGAAGCTCACCGCGATTACCTATGAGTATTTCGAGCGGCTGGCGAACGCAGGTAAAATGCCCGTCAAGGATTTGACCGGCACGCTCTCGGTGCTGGGCGAGGCGTATCTGGCGATGGACGATACCGACAAGGCGCAAGCGATCTTCAAACAGGTGGCCGCGGCCGATCCCGCCTCGCCCGACGCCAACGCCGGCCTCGCGCGGATCGCGCAGGCGCGCAACGACTACAAAGACGCGCTCGATCTCTGGAGCCGGGTCGAATCGGTCGCCGCCGAATCCGACAGCCTGTTTTACGAGGCCAAATATAATATGGCCGAGATTTTCGCCGACGAAGGCAACCTCGCCGGCGCCTGCAACAAGCTCGCCGTCACCCGCGGCGAACATCCGAACCTCGGTTCGCCGGTGATGAAGGCGCAATGGGGCGCGCTTGAGCGCAAGCTCTGCGCGAACCGCACGGAAAGTTGACGATGCTGAAAAAAATCCATCACGTGGGCGTGGTCGTGCCCAATCTGGACCAGGCGCTGCGCTTCTGGCGCGATCTGCTTGGACTCCATCTGACGAAAACCCAAACCGTCGCCGACCAGGGCGTCAAAGCCGCGTTGCTGCGGGCGGGAGAAACCGAAATCGAGCTGCTCGAACCGCTCAGTCCCGACAATGGCGTGGGCAAGTTTCTCGCGCGCCGCGGCGGCGGTTTGCATCACGTATGCTTCGAAACCGACGACGTCGCGCGCGAGCTTGCGGCGGCCACGGCCAGGGGCGTTCAGGCGATCGACCAAAAGCCGCGACCCGGACTTGCCGGCATGATCTGCTTTCTCCATCCCAAGGCCACGCGCGGCGTGCTGGTGGAATACGCGCAACCGTTCGAGGAATGATCGCTTCATTGGAGGGTTTGCCACGATGCCAATCTACGAGTTCCATTGCGAAGATTGCGGCCGTTCCTTCGAAACCCTGGTCCGTTCCGGCCATGACGAAGACGCCGCGTGTCCCGCCTGTCATGGCGGACGGCTGAGCCGCGAGCTGTCGGTGTTTGCGTCCGCGCGCGCCGCGGGCGGAGACGGTCCGGCGATCGGCGCCGGCGGGATGACGCGCGCCGGCGGCGGATGTTGCGGCGGCGGCTGCGGCTGCCGCTAACGCCGCTCCCGGACAATTGTTGGTCCAATGGTCCAAGCGCAAGATCGATTCCGTCATCCCGCCCCGTCCGCAAGTCAAAAATCGGGCGTGAATGCCGGCTGACGCCGCTTCGAGAACCGGATCGATTCGCGCCGGGCCAAATCACAACCGAGGAGAATCCGTGAATACTGACGCCGGAACAAAACTGATCTTGCCGGTTGAGGTCATTCGAGATCGCCTGAACCGGGACCCGGAATTTCTATTGACGGCGCGCTTCTGGCGCTGCGATATCCGTTTTTTCATCGGCGACGATTCCTATTTCATGCGGATAGAAAACGGCAAGGTCGATCATTTTCAGCATGGCACCCAGGGCTTCGACCCATACGCCATCAATATCGGCGGTCCCGAGGAAGTCTGGCGGCGGATGATGGATCGAAAACCGCGGCCGTTTTATCACGACTGGTTCGCGGCTTCGATCCAGCATGGATTCACGTTCGGCGGCGATCTCGAATCGGCATACGCCTACTACTACGCAATCCGCCGCATCAACGCGATCATGCGTCAGGCGGTAATCGAAGCGCGCGCGGTTTAGGGGGAACGGGACAATGGCGAAGTATTCTGACATCATCGGCCGTTATATTTACCTTAAACTCGACGGCGTCGAGCATCGCGTGTACTTCGAGGAGGCTGGCCAGGGTATTCCGCTGGTATGCCAGCACACGGCGGGATCGGATGGACGCCAATATCGGCACATCCTCGAGGATCGCGACATCACGTCGCGCTTCCGCGTGATTGCCGCCGATCTCCCTTATCACGGCAAGTCGCTGCCGCCGGCCACGGTCAGATACTGGGAACAGGAATACAAACTGACCAAGGATTGGTTCATGCGCTACTGGGTGGCGCTTTGTCACGAACTTGAACTCAGTCGCCCCGTGTACATGGGCTGCTCGATGGGCGGTCATCTCGCGCCCGATCTGGCGCTCAACTATCCGAACGAATTCCGCGCTTGTATCGGATTGGAGGCGTCAATGTGGAGCGGGAACTCCGATCGTCTGGTGAACCAATGGTTTCACCATCCGCGCTTGTCGAACGAATCGAAGCCGGCGCTGATGTTAAGCTTGTGCTCGCCGCATGCGCCGGAGGAATACGCTCGCGAGACGATTTGGGAATACAGTCAGGGCGCGCCGTCGGTCTTCAAGGGCGACTTGTATTACTACTCGTTCGAACATGACCTGCGGCAGACCGCGAAGAATATCGATACGCGAAAATGCCCGCTCTACGTGCTGAGCGGCGAATACGATTGGTCGGCGTATCCCGCGGCGGCGAAGGCTCTGGCGGATGCGGCGCCAGGAGCCAGCTATACGTTGATGGAAGGGATGGGGCACTTTCCGATGTCCGAAGATCCGGTTCAATTCAAGAAGTATCTGATGCCGGTTTTGGCGGAGATTGAA
>DAHZDR010000018.1 GCA_027403435.1 Deltaproteobacteria bacterium | reverse complement strand
AAAATGATGGAGCACTACAGCCACATCCGGCGAAGAGCGAAGGAAGCCGCGATCGAGGGGCTCGATAGTCGTAATCAGTCACCCGAAATTTCTAAGGGGTGGGCACAAAATTGGGCACAGTCAAAGCGGGATGGGGATGGTGAGGCCGAAAAAGTCCTTGATTTTTCTGGAGCCACCCGTCGGAGTCGAACCGACGACCTGCTGATTACGAATCAGCTGCTCTACCGACTGAGCTAGGGTGGCCCCGCGGATCGCCATGAAACTGGCGGACTAATTTATTTAGCACGATCGAACGCCCATCTGAAGGCGTTCGTCGCGGCGCGCTACGCCCGCAACTCGTACAGCGCCGAGAAGGCGTCCTTGACCGGCAGCCGCGTGAAGCCGCCGAAACCCGCTTCCGCCGCCAGCGCCCGCGCCCGCTCCTCGCCCATCAACGCGCCGATTCCCGCGCCGTCATGGGCCAGCGAGACGGTCATGCAATAGAGCGTGCTGGCCGAATACATCAGCCGCCCCAGCGGATTGACGTTTTCCTCGACCTTGCTCGACACGTTTACCTCGACCATCAGGAACGCGCCGCCCGGCTTGAGCGCGCCGCGAATCGAGCGCATCAGGCCGACCGGATCGACCGAGTCGTGGATCACGTCGAAGCAGGAGATCAAATCGAACTGCGCGGGCGGCAGCTTGGCGCAATCCATGACGTCGAACGTCACTCGATCGCCCACTCCCGCCGCGGCCGCATTCGTCCGCGCGCGCTCGACGGACCCCGCATGCGCGTCGTAGCCGTGAAAGCGCGAATTCGGATATGCGGCGGCCATCGTGATCGCCGCCCGCCCGCTGCCGCATCCGACGTCCAGCGCGACCGCGCCCTCGCGCAGCCGCGCCTCGACCGCCGGCATCGCGGGCAGCCATTTGCGCACCAGCGAATGGCGGTACATCGGCGCCGAGCCGCGTTCGATCGCTTCGAACACTTCGGACGGATATTCGCTCTGCGGCAGGCCGCGGCCGGTGCGGAACGACTCAAGCAGCTTCGGCGCCATCGAGACCTCGGGCACGATCATCTGCATGAAGCCGCCCATGAAGAATTGCGAATTCTCGTCGGCCAGAATCAGCGCATGCTCCGGCGGCATCGAATAGCGCTCCGCCGCCGCATCGAAGTCGATATACCGCGCTGCGGTCATCGCTCCGAGCCATTCGCGCAGATAGCGTTCGTTCAAGCCCGTGCGCGCCGCGAGTTCGCCCGGCGTTACCGCGCCCGCCCCGGCCAGCGCCTTGAAGATGCCGAGCCGGTCGCCGATATAGCTGAGCGCGCCCTGCATCGCCGCGCCCAGATCGTTGGTCATCAGACCGGCAAAGGTTTTGACTTTGCCCCAATCCATCGTTTTTTCCGCTTCGTTCATTGATGATTATCCCCGTCGCGGATTTTGCCGGATTCGCGCGGCTTGTCAATGGGCCGCGGACGGGGCCGGCAACCGGATTGACAATTCCATAAATATCGAAATATAGATCGAGTGGCGGGCTGTCACAGTCAAGGAGCGAAAAAAAATGGATAACGACGAGGCGCTTCGCGAAACGATTCGGTCCAGCTATGCGCAAGCGGCGACCCGCGCCGCCCAGGGAAAAACCGGATGCTGCGGGACGAGCGCGGCGCCGTCGTGCGGCGACCCAATCACCGGCAATCTCTACGCCGCCGGCGACACCGCCGATCTTCCGCCGGAGGCGCTGGCGGCGTCGCTCGGATGCGG
>DAHZDR010000138.1 GCA_027403435.1 Deltaproteobacteria bacterium | reverse complement strand
GGCGCCGCGACCGTCGCCGCCGCGGTCGAACGCCACGCCGCCGCGAATCACGCCGAGGCGCCCGCAGCCCGCGCCTGAGCGCCGCGCCGCCGATGGATATACGGCCATGCCGCTGATCTACCTGCTCAAATACTGGAAAATCGGCGCGCTCGCGGCGTTGCTGGCCGCGGCGCTGATTTACCGCGAAGTGCTGGTGCATCAGCGCGACGCCGCCCGCGCCGAAGTCGTGACGCTGACCGAGCAAAACGGCGCGTTGCAGGCCAGCGTCACCGCGATGCGCGCGGCCGTCGCCCAACAGAACGCGGCGGTCGCCGCGCTCGCGGCGAAAGCGCAAGCCGCGGACGCCGCCGCGCGGGCGCGCGAGACCGCCGCCGCGCGCCGCGGAGCCGAACTTATGCGCAATAATCTCATTCTCGCCAGACAACTGCGCCACGCGCCCGTTCCCAACAATTGCGCGGGCGCCATTCGATGGGGAAACGCGCGTGGCCCGGAGCTCGGCAAATGGTAAGGCGCCTCCTCCCGCCGCTCCTCGCCCTGCTTGCGGGCTGCGCGTCTTCCCCGCCAGCGATTGCGCCGGCCGCGCCCGTGACGGTGAAGGTTCCCATCCTTCGCACGCTACCCTGCGATCCTCCCCGTCTGGGCCGGCCGGCGCTGCCGATCGCGGCGCTCCAACCGGCGTCGCCCCCGGCCGACACGATCCGCGCTTACGCCGCCACCGTCGAAATCCTGAAGGGCGTCGTCGCCGATCGCGACGCGGCGCTGGCCGGCTGCGCGGCGTCCGCCGGCGGCGGACTCGCCCACGCCGCGCCGCCCTCCGCGAATCCGCCGAAAGGATATAACTGATTATTCCGCGGCGCTGGTATTCCGCATATAGAACTCGAACAACACCCGCTTACACGCCTTACTTCACTAGCAAGTTATGAAATGGATACAGGACGCCCTGACCGGCAAGGACAATCTCACCTACGACGCCGCGCGGATTGTGGGCGTCGCCGGAGCCGCCGCCTATGTCGTTTTCTGGAGCGCGGCGGTCTTCAATTTCGGCCATTTCAACGGCGGCGACGCGGCGGCGTACGGAGCGGGACTGGCCACGGTGCTGCTCTCGATGTCGGGCGCGGTCAAGATCAAGGAATCTTCCGAACCGGAACCGCGCGCGGACGCCGCCCGCTAAACGTGTGCGCTTTACGCGGCCGGCGCCCGCCGATGAACGCAATCCGCGATAATCGCGAAGCCGCCGCGCCGGCGCGGCGCGCAAGGGCGGTCCGCCGATGAGCTGGGACGCGATCGCGACCTTCGTTCTGGCTTTTGTCACGCTGGTCGGCCTCAATCTCGGAGCGATCCGCTGGCTGATCACGCGCTACGAGGCGGAACTGGGCAAGCGAGTCGGCGACTTGAAGCGCGACGGCAGCGAATTTTCGCACGAACTCGAACGGGAACTTCTGCAGTTGAAAGCGCAACTTCCGGTCGATTACGTCCGCCGCGAGGACTGGATCCGCTTCGGCAACACGCTCGAGGCCAAACTCGACGCGCTGCGGGCCGAGGTGCGCGCGGAAATCGGCGAGGTGCGCGAGCGCATGTACCAGATGGGAGGCCGGGGGGTCCCGGCGGAAGAGACCACCGTATGAATGGCAGCTCGATCGATCTCGAACAAAAACAGCGTGAAGAGGCGCGCTGGCGGATGCTGCGCGTGCTTGACGCCGGCCGTCCGATCGCGGTTTCGGAAAATATCGTCTGGCGCGTGCTGCACGACGTGCGCCTGCCGATGTCGATCACGGGCGTGCGCCGCGAATTCGATTACCTGCGCAATCTCGGCCTGATCGAAATCGAAAGCGAACTTTCCGAAACCTGGTTCGCGAAACTCACCGCCCGCGGCGTCGATATCGTCGAATACACCCTCGACGCGCCGCCCGGCGTGGCCCGTCCGCGACGGTACTGGTAGGCCCCGGCCCATCCGTCATGCCGACCCGCACCAGACTCAGCCGCCTGCCCGCGAAATTGCGCGTGGAACTCGACCGCCGCCTGCTCGAAGGCAACTTCAGCAACCACGGCGCGCTCACGCGCTGGCTCGCCGACCAGGGCTACACCATCAGCGAACGGGCGGTCAGCCGTTACGGCAGCCGCCTCGAACGGAATCTCGACGCGGTCAAGATCGCGACCGCGCAGGCGCGCGCCGTCGTCGCCGCCGCCGGCGACGACGACCTCAAGATGAACGAGGCGCTGCTGCGTCTCGTCCAGCAGCATCTGTTCAACGTCCTGGTCGCGCACGACCCGGCCGATCCGGGCGGCGTCAATCTGGCCGCCATCGCACGCAGCGTCGCCGAGATCGGCCGCGCGTCGATCGTCCAGCGCAAGTTGGTCGAGGAGACGCGCGCGCGGATGGCCGCGAAGCTCGGCGCGGCCGGACGCGAACTCGACGCCGCGGCCGAACCCAACGGCGGCCTTTCGCCAGGCGCCGTGGATCGGATCCGCAAAGTTCTGACCGAGATTGCCGAGTGACTGATTCACCGCGGCCGCCGGCGATCCGGCCGGATTCAGCGCGAAGGGAGGCGATTGAACCATGAAATCTGCGCGACCACCGGGCGAAGCGAAGGAAATCCTGCTGCCGTACCAGGTGCGATGGCTGGCGGACGAGGCGCCGGTGAAGGTGGCCGAGAAATCGCGCCGCGTCGGAATCACCTGGACCGAGGCCGCCGACAGCGCGCTGCGCGCCGCGGCGGCCAAGGGCATGGACACCTGGTATATCGGCTACAACCGCGACATGGCGCTCGAGTTCGTCGAGACCGCCGCGCAATGGGCGCGCCAGTTCAACAAGGCCGCGCACGCGATCGAGGAGATCGCCGTCGATGACGAGCGGCGCGACATCCGCGCCTACCGCGTGCGCTTCGCTTCGGGCCGCAAAATCGTCGCGCTCTCGTCGCGGCCGTCGAATCTGCGCGGCAAGCAGGGACGCGCGGTGATTGACGAGGCCGCGTTCCACGAGGATCTGCCGGAACTGATGAAAGCGGCGCTCGCCTTCACGATGTGGGGCGGCGTGGTGCGGGTCATCTCCACCCATAACGGCGCCGCCAACGCCTTCAACGAACTGGTCAATGAAATCCGCGCCGGCCGCCGGCCCTTTTCGCTCCATCGCATCACTATCGACGACGCGCTCGCCGACGGCCTGTACCATCGGATTTGCGCCAAACTCGGCCGGCGCTGGAATTCGGCGGCGGAGGCCGAATGGCGCGCCCGGCTGTTCGACCAATACGGGGAGAACGCCGACGAGGAGTTGCTCTGCGCGCCGCGCGCCAGCGGCGGCGCCTTTCTCTCTTCGGCGCTGATCGAGGGCCGGATGCGCGAGGGCGTGCCGGTCGTCCGCTGGGAGATGGCGGAGGGTTTCGCCGCGCGTCCGGAAAACGAGCGCGTCGGCGTCACCCGGGATTTCTGCGACGAACGAATCGCGCCGCTGCTGCCCGCGCTGCACAACAACGCGCTCAGTTTTTTCGGCGAGGATTTCGGCCGCTCGGGCGATCTCACCGTGATCTGGCCGTTGCAGATCGGCGCGGGGGCCGCGCGGCGCACGCCGTTCGTGATCGAATTGCGCAATATCCCGTTCCGCCAGCAAGAGCAGATCCTGTTTTACGTGGCCGATCGGCTGCCGCGCTTCGTCGCCGGCGCCATGGACGCGCGCGGCAACGGCCAGTATCTGGCGGAGGCGGCGATGCAGCGCTACGGCGCGCGGATCAGCCAGGTGATGCTCTCGCCGGAGTGGTATCGGGAAAACATGCCGCGCTACAAGGCCGCCTTCGAAGACGGCGCGATCGAACTGCCGCGCGACGCGGAAATCCTCGCCGACCATCGCGCGCTGGTGATGGAACGCGGGATCGCGCATGTGCCGGAACGCCGCTCCACGTCGCCCGGCGGCGCGCGCCGGCATGGCGATTCCGCAATCGCCGGCGCCCTCGCCTACTACGCCAGCCGGCTCGACGTCGCCGAAATCGCCTACACTCCGGCGCCGCGAACGCGCTTCGGCGCCGGCGATTCGCCGATCCTCGCGCCGCCCGGCGAGGATCGGCTGGACCGTCCGGCGCGCCGCGGACGCCTGCGCGCGGAACTCGACGCCTGGTGAGCCGGAGGCGGCGCCCTTTAACGTCTTTCGCGCCGATCGCCGGCCCTACACTGACTATTTTCCCCAATACCAAATGAGGCGGAGTGCATAATGACGCTTTACGACGCGTATGGGCGGCCGGTCGATCCCGCCCGGCTTCGCGAGGATCAGGCCGGCCCCACGATGGCCGGCGTCCGCAATATCTACTCGGTGATGCATCCGTCGGTCGGCCTCACGCCGGAGAAGCTGGCCGGGATTCTGCGCCAAGCCGAATTCGGCGACCCTTTCCTGTATCTCGAACTGGCCGAGGAGATGGAGGAAAAGGACCTGCACTACCTGGCGGTGCTGGAGACGCGCAAACAGGCGCTCGTGCAATTGCCCTTGATCGTGCGGCCGGCCTCGGCGGCGTCCGAGGACGCGCGCGCGGCCGATTTGGTGCGCGAGGCCCTGCTTGACGGGCCGCTGGATCTGCCGGAAACGCTCTTCGACGTGATGGACGCGCTCGGCAAGGGGTTTTCCGCCTCGGAAATTCTCTGGGACACCTCCGGGCGCGAATGGCGGCCGCGCGCACTGGCCTGGCGCGACCCGCGCTGGTTCCTGTTCGACTGGATCAGCGGCGAACGGTTGCTGGTGCGCACGCTGAGCGACGACGGACAAATTATTTCCCGCGGCGGCGGCGGGGCGCATCTTGAGGCCCGCATGCGGACGTCGTTCCCCCATTCCACGGAAGGCGCGTGGAATGACTATCAGCCAATGACCGCGCCGATCCTCCCGTTCAAGTTCGTCGTGCATTTCGCCAAAGCGAAGTCGGGCCTGCCGATTCGCGGCGGACTCGCACGGGCGGCGGGATGGGCCTACCTGTTCAAGAACTACGCGCTCAAGGATTGGGTGACTTTCGCCGAGGTCTTCGGCCAGCCGCTGCGCGTCGGCAAATATGGCACGGGCGCGACCGAGGCGGACAAACGGACGCTGCTCACGGCGGTCGCGAATATCGGCACCGACGCCGCCGCGATTATCCCGGATTCGATGCTGATCGAATTCACCGAGGCGCGCCAGACCGGCAGCGTCGAGGTGTACGAACGGCTCTGCGAATATCTCGATCGCCAGGTGAGCAAGGCGGTAATCGGCCAGACGCTGACGCACGATATGCCGCGCGGAACCGGATCGCGCGCGGCCGCCGAGGTGCATGACGCGGTGCGCCGGGACATCCTGCGCGCCGACGCCCGCCGCCTCGCCGCGACCCTGCGGCGCGATCTGGTCAAGCCGATCGTCGATCTCAACGCCGGCCCGCGGCGCCGCTATCCCGCGATCGAATTCGCGCTGCCGCCGGATCAGGACGCCGCGTCGTTCGCCGTCACGGTCGCGACGCTGGCCGATCGCGGCCTGCGCGTGAGCCAGGCCGCGATGCTCGAGCGGCTGGGGCTGCCCGTCGCCGCGCCGGACGAAGCGGTCCTCACGCCGTCGCCGAATACGGGCGAATAGCCACAGGCTAAACGCCGGGATTGGCGATCGAGCGCGGCCCTCCAATGGATATGACCACGAATAGCGCATACGCAATTGAACGCCTTGCGGCGGGAACCGTTGAAATAATATGACAAGTGAAGAATTTCACCCTTATCCCCGGCGCGCGGCGATGACAGAATCGCGCGCCATGGAAGCCAACCACGATGCGGCTCGCGCGCCGCGCCCGCTGGTCCAATGCGGCGCGATCGGCGCGGCGATCGGCGCGGCCGGCCAGGCCCCGGAGTGGATCGAGCTGATTCCCGCCGGCGAATTCGCCGGCCGCGACGGCCGCGGACCTTATCACCTGTCGAATCCGGCCGCGGTGATCGCGGCGTCGCGAGCGCTCCGTATGGACGCCGGCCTTCCGATCGACTACGACCACGCGACCGATTTCGGCGCGCCCGCCGGACGTCCCGCTCCGGCGGCCGGCTGGATTCGCCGGCTCGAGCAGCGCGACGGCGCGATCTGGGGGCGGGTCGAATGGACCCGGCACGGCGCCTCGGCGGTCACGATGCGCGAGTACCGATATATCTCGCCGGTGTTCGAATACGCGAAATCCGGCGAGGTCGTGCGCCTGCTGCGCGCGGCCCTGACCAACAACCCGAACCTTTATATGACCGCGATTTCGTCAAGCGCGACGCCGCCCGCCGGCGCCGCCGGCGGCGGGACGCGGGAAACGGAGGTCCCGATGGAAGACCTCGGGAACGCATTATCGGAAATGCTTGGACTCGAGAGCGCCGCCACCGCCGCCGAAATAATCGCGGAGGTCAGGACGCTGCTCGCGGCCCGGCCGATCGCGGAAGCGCCGGCGGCGCCGATGGCCGCGGCGGGCGCGGATCCGCTGGCGGCGGATCCGGCGCGCTACGTGCCGATCGCGGAATACGAACGCACCGCCGCCGAACTCAACCGCTTGCGCGCGGCGCAGGCGCGCGAACGGGCCGAGAGCGAAGTGGACGCGGCGATGCGCGGGGGCAAGATCGCGCCGGCCCAGCGGGAATGGGCGATCGCCTATTGCCAGGCGGATGCCGAAGCCTTCCGCGGCTTCGTCACGCGCCAGCCGTCGTTGCTCGCGGAGCTGGGCGTCGCGACAGCGATCGCCGCCGGCCGCCCGGAGGCTCACGCCGCGTTGCGCGGCGAAGCGCGTCCCGCGCTCAGCCGGGCCGAATCAGCCATTTGCGCGCGGCTCGGAATCAGTCCGCGGGACTACGCGCGGCGCAAGGAAGTCCATTCGCGGACGGCGTTCGCGGCCGATTCCGACTGAGCGGCGGCGGCCAATTCCCAACCCGGCTTGACCGCCCCGCGCGGGCGGCGAAACACACGGTGACACGATGGCGGCACTGACTAATTCACGCAACACTCCCGAACTCGCCGACGGCGGCAGGATGCAGGTCTATCCGGTCGAGGCGAACACCACCGTTTACCTGGGCGGCATCGTGGCGCTTAACGCCAACGGCAACGCCGTGCCGGCGTCGAGCGTCGCCGGACTCAAGATCATCGGCCGCGCCGAACGCGTGCATGACGGAATCCCCGGAGAGAACGCGGCGAACAATCCGGGCGCCGCGGGCGCGATCTCGCTGGTATGCCGGCGGGGGGTGTTCATGTACGCGGTCAACGACGGTTCGATCGGCGCCGCGCAGGTGGGCCAGATCGCCTACGCGGTGGACGACAATTCGGTCTCCGCGAGCGACGGCTCCGGAGCCGCGGCGGTGACCGCGCAGACCGTCGCGTTTCCGGCGGCGGGCGCCGCGCAGGCCGCGGTGCTCGGACACGAAAACATCTCCAACGTCAGCGTTCACAGCACCGCGGCGGGCGGCACGACGTACGTGGAAAACACGGATTACGTGGTTGACTATCCGGCCGGCGTGATCTTCCTGATCGGCGGCGGATCGATCGCCGCGGGCGCGACCGTCTATGTCAATTACAACTGGGGACCGCCGACCCGCAGCGCCGCCGGACTAATCGCCAATCTCGATCCGAACGGCCAGGTGTGGATCGACTTCACGCATCAGGCCGCGCCGGCGATTTAACCCGCGGGAGCCGCGTCCGGGGCCTGGACAAGCATCAACTCCGGCGGGCCCGAATCCGCCCGCCGTATCGGCCGGCCGCCGTCGCATGACGAACGGTCCGCGCAAAACGTGAGCACATGGAAATCAGCGCCGCCAACCTTACGGCATTATTCACCGGCTTCGACGTCATCTTCCAGCGCGGCTTCGAGAAGCCGCCGTCCTACTACGAAAAGATCGCGAGCGTGGTGCGCTCGACCGCCCGCCAGACCACCTATCCCTGGCTGGGCCGCACGACCAAGTTCCGCGAATGGCTCGGCGAACGGGTGATCCAGGCGCTCGAGGCGCATAGCTACACGATCGTCAACAAGGATTTCGAAGACACCGTCGCGATCAATCGCAACGATATCGAGGACGACAACTACGGCGTGTACGAACCGGTGATCGAGCAGCTCGGATGGGACACCAAGGTGCATCCCGACTCCCTGATGTTCGCGATGATTAAGAACGCGGTCGCGACGCCCGCGAGCGTGATCGGTTACGACGGCCAACCGTTTTTCTCGGCGTCCCATCCGGTGGGTCCGATGGGCGCGGCGAACGACTCGCGCGATTCGACCGAATCAAATATCAACTCGAGCGGGACCGGCCCGTACTGGTTCCTGATCGACGCTTCGCGGGCGATCCGGCCGTTCATCTTCCAGCTCCGCCGCGAATACGCGATCACGCGGATGAACACCCTGACCGACGAGGCGGTCTTCACGCGGCGCGAATTCCGCTTCGGCGTGGACGGCCGGGCGAACACCGGCGTGGGCTTGTGGCAGCTCGCGTACGCCAGCAACACCGACCTGACCAATCCGGTGAATTATGGCGCCGCGCGCGCGGCGATGCGGTCGATCAAGACCGACGCGGGCCTGCCCTTCGGCTCGCTGACCAGTTCGAAGGACGTCTATCTGCTCGTGCCGCCGGCGCTGGAAGAGGCCGCGGCCCAATTGCTCCACTCGGATTTCATGGCGGGCGCGGGCGCGAGCGCCAGCGTGCCGGCCACGAATATCTGGAAAAACATGGCGAACCTGATCGTCAGCGAATACCTGTCCTAGCGCAAGCGACGCGAGCGCGCCGGCCGGCCGTTCGGGCGGTCTCCCACGGGAACCGCGGAGCGGCCGCCTAACTCGCCGGTTCGGCGCGTTCGCGGCGGAGGCCTCACGTGGCGTACGCATCCCCCAACGACATGATCGCGCGCTATCTGAACCGCGACCTGGTGCAGTTGACCAACGACGATCCGGCGACCCTGACGATCAACGCCGCCGTCCTGCAGCAGGCGCTCGACGACGCTTCGACGGAAATCGACGGCTATCTCGACGGCCGCTTCGCCCTGCCGCTCAGCGATCCGCCGGCGCTGCTCAACCGCCTCGCCTGCGATATCGCGATGTACCGGCTGCAGGCGCTGCGTCCGCTGCATGACATCGCCGACGCCCGCCGGCGTTACGACGACGCGACCGCGCTGCTGACGCGGGCGGCCGCGGGCGCGGTCACGCTCGGTCTCGCTCCGGACAATCAGGACGCGCCGATCGCCCCCGGCTCGATCGTCGTCGAGGCGGGCGGCGATCCCAGCGGCGTGCTGCCGGCGCGGATCTTCAGCCGCGGAACGCTGAAGGGCTATTAGCGCGGCGCCGAAGCGTGATGGACGACAACTCCCTGAAGCGAATGGATTTGGACTAAGCGAATGGCCGCCATTGTTCTCGACCAGCCCTGGACCGGCGAAACCTTCACGCCGCCGACGCCGACCGATATCGCGACCGTGGAGGCGGCGATCGTCGCGCGCCTGCGCCAGCAAATAACTTCGGTCGAGGTCGCCCACTTTCCCGATCGGCCGGAAGCCTATCGGCTCACCAACCGGATCGGGGCCGCGCTGGTGCGATACGAAGGCGGCGAATACGGGCCGCTGATCGACGCCGGCGCGATCGTCCAGGAGCGGACGTTCAGGTTCGCCGCGATCATCATGATGCGCGACCTTGGCTGGGGCATGGGATCGGCCGCCGACGGACCGACGCCGGGCGCGTACGCGGTTCTGGAGGCCGTGCGGATCGCGCTGACCGGCTATTCGATTCCGGGATGCACGCGGATTTATCCGCTGCGCGAAAATTTCGTCGGCCGCGATCGCCAGGGCGGCGTATGGACCTATCGGCTGCTGTTCGCTTTGCGCGGCGTCGCGGTCGAAGCGTCGTCCGTGGCCAACTATCCGCCGCTGCTGCAAGCGACCGCCTTCGATCGCAGCGGCGTCACCAACGCCGTCAGCGCCGCCGCTCCATTCACGTTCAACGCCGCCAATCAAATTCAGCTTCCAAACATCAACGTAATCCAGGCGCTCGTGACGGATTCCGCCGGGGACGCAACTTACGCCGCCGGAACCGATTACCTGCTGGACGCGCCGGGCGGCCTGATCACGCGCCTCGCGACCGGCGCGATCGCCGCCGGCGCCACCGTCTCCATTTCGTACACCTATGGCGAAGCGGTCGTCGCCGTGGCGAACGGCGGCGCCGCGCCCACGGCGCCGAGCAATTGAACCGAAGGAACCAACGATGAATCGGCGAAAATCCCGCCCGCGAATTATCCAGCCGCGCGCCAATCCCGCCGCGCGACGCCCGCAAGCGCGCGCCGGCCAACCACGGGCGGCGGCTTACGCCATTGCCGAGCCGCATCGCCGATACGCCGCGCCCAAATCCTGAAGCCGCAGAGGTAATTCCAATGCCCGTATCGTTTCTACATGGAGTCGAGGTCGTCGAGTTCGATAGCGGACCGGCGCCTATCACGGTGGTGAAATCCTCGGTTATCGGCCTGATTGGCACAGCTCCGACATGGGCCGTCGCGGCGCCGGCCGCGGCGCCGGCCGCGGCGCCGGCGCCCAACGTCCCGACGCTCGTCTCGTCGGCGCAGGGCGCGGCCCAGTTTGGACCGCTGGTCCAGGGCTACACGATCCCCTACGCGCTGGCGGCGATTCAGGCGCAGGGCGCGGGGCAGGTGATCGCGATCAACGTCTTCGATCCCAATACGCACTTTACCGACGTGATCGCGTCGCTGACCTTCAACTCCGCCGGCGCAATCAATCTGGGCCACATGGGAATATCTAATCTTTCCCTGATGCCGCCGACGACCGCGTCCGTCGCCGCCGAAGCGCATACTTTCGCCGGCGCGCCGGCGACTATCCAGTTGGCGCACGGCGAGATCCAGAGTTCGTCGGTGACGCTGACCAGCAGCCCGGCGGGGACCACCTAC
>DAHZDR010000293.1 GCA_027403435.1 Deltaproteobacteria bacterium | reverse complement strand
AGAAAATCCGGCAAAACTTCGCTGATCAACGGCGCGTTCATGACGAATCGAGAGCCTAACCGAATTCCCGCGCCGATCAAGCGTGGCGCGCGCGCCGGGATACCGTTGGGCGCGGACGGAATTGTACTTATACGCCGCGGGCGGCGGGCGACCAGATATGCTTGTGCATCTGGAGTTGCATCCGCACCGGCAGGCGATCTTCCAGAATCCAGCGCGCCAGATCGGCCGGATTAATTTCGCCGAATACCGGACTCATCAGCACCGCGTTGACGCGGCTTGCCAGCCGATGCGCCGCGAGCGCGTCGCGCGCCCAGTCGTAGTCGCGCCGGTCGGCGATCACGAATTTGATTTCGTCGCGCGCCGTCAGATGTTCAAGATTGCTCCAGCGCATCCGCGCGCTCTCGCCGCTGCCGGGGCATTTGAGGTCCAGGATTTTGATCACCCGCGGATCCAGCCGGGCGACGTCGCGTTCGCCCGAGGTTTCGACCATCACGGTGAAGCCGCGTTCGAGCAGCGCGCCGATTAGGGGATGGACGCCCGGTTGCAGCAGTGGTTCGCCGCCGGTGATTTCCACCAGCGGGCATCCGAAGGCCGCGACCCGTTCGACCACGCCGCCGATTTCGGCGTGGCGGCCTTCATAAAAAGCGTACTCGGTATCGCACCATCGGCAGCGCAGATTGCATCCGGTGAGCCGGACGAACACGCAGGGACGGCCGGCCCAGGTCGATTCGCCCTGGATGCTGTGGAAGATTTCGTTGATTCTGACTCGCGCCATCTCAGCCCAGCGCGCGGCGCGCGGCGGCCGTCGCTTCCTCGATCACGAGCTTGAGGGGCGCGCCATGTTCGAGCGCCGCTTTTTGACAATCGTCGAATTCGGGGGCGACGTTGAGCGGTTCGGCGCCGTCGTGTCCGCCGGCGATCTTTACGCGGATTTTGCCGAAGCGGGTTGCGACCTCCTCGAGCCTGCGGTTCAGCTTGAGCCGTCCGACCGGATGGAAGCGCAGGCCGATGGTCGTGGTTTCCTCGAAAATCAGGCGGGCGAGCCGATCGCGCGCGGCGGGTTCGGCGAGCACGGAGAGAATCACGCCGGGGCGGCCCTTTTTCATGATCGTGGGCGTGAGGGTTGCGTCGCGAGCGCCGGCCGCCAGCAGGCGTTCGCCCAGATAGGCGTAAATCTGCGGATTGAGGTCGTCGATATTGGCGGAGATTTCAACCAGATCGTCGGTGTCGAAGCCGCCGGCGGCGTTGCCGAGCATCAGGCGCAGGAGGTTGGGACGATCGGCGAGGGTGCGGGTTCCGGCGCCATAGCCGACGCGGTCGATTTGAAAGGCGAACGGGAGCGGCGCCGGACGCGCGAGCGCGCGGACGATCGCGGCTCCCGTGGGCGTGACCATCTCGGCCGCGCCGTCGCCGAGCCGCAGCGGGAAGCCGGCGAGCAGTTCCGCCGTCGCGGGCGCGGGCACGGGGATCACGCCGTGGCGCGAACGGACGAAGCCGGCGCCGGCGGGCAGCGGGGAGACGATGAGTTCGGCGACGCCAAGCTGGTCGAGCGCCCAGGCCGCGCCGACGATATCGATAATCGAATCGACCGCGCCGACCTCATGGAAATGAACTTCCTCGGGCGTGGTCCGATGGACCTTGGCTTCGGCTTCGGCGAGCGCCGCGAAAACGGCGAGCGCGGCGCGTTCGGCGCGGGGCGCGAGGCCGGCGCGTTCGATCATTGCGCGGATTTCGCCGAGATGGCGTTCGGGTTGCGGCTCGGTCACCTCAACGTCGAACTTGACCGCGGCGATGCCGCTCAGGTCGCGCCGGCCGACGGCGATCCGATAGCCGCTCAGGCCGAGCGCCGCGACCGCGCGTTCCAGCGCGACGGGATCGGCGCCGGCGTCGATCAGCGCGCCGATCAGCATGTCGCCGCTCAGGCCGGAAAAAGCGTCTAGGTAGGCGGATTTCATCGTGATTCCATGCAACCTTTACATGAGGATACGCCGCCCATAGTATAAATGCTTCAATCGTTCCGATGAACGCGGGCGTATGAGGCAGAGGGAGCTTAAGTTTTTCCGCCACTTGCTGGAAAGCCGCAGGAGCGAACTGCTGCAAGAGGCTGAACGCGCCGTCGGCAGTATGAACAGCAAGCCGGGAGAGACGTTCGCCGATCCGACCGACCGCGCCACCCTGGAATCGGATCGGGCGCTGCTGCTCAGGATGCGCGATCGGGAACGCAAGCTGCTGACCAAAATTAACGAGGCGTTTGTGCGGATCGACAGCGGCGTTTATGGGCGCTGCGAGGAATGCGGCGAAGAGATCGGGATCGAACGGTTGAAGGCGCGTCCGGTGACGACCCTCTGTATCGCCTGCAAATCGGATCAGGAGGCGCGCGAGCGCGCCGGCTGAAATCGGCGGCGCGCGCCCCTGCGCGGCCGCAATCGTGGTTCTCATGAAAGTTCGCAAGGCCGTGATTGTCGCCGCCGGCATGGGCACGCGGATGCTGCCCGCGTCGAAGGTGATTCCCAAGGAAATTTTGCCGGTGGTCGATAAGCCGGCGATTCAAATCGTCGTCGAAGAGGCGGTCGCGTCGGGAATCGGCGAGATCGTGCTGGTGCTGAGTCCGGGGCGCACCACCGTGCTCGACCATTTCCGGGCGGCGCCGGAGCTGGAGCGGCTGCTTGAGCGGCGGCTGCGCCACGACCTGCTCGAAATCATTCGCCACACGAATAATCTCGCGCGCTTCCACACCGCGCATCAGCACGAACCGCTCGGGCTGGGGCACGCGGTGTTGCAGGCGCGCGCGGCGGTCGGCGACGAGCCGTTCGCGGTGCTGTTGCCGGACGATATTTTCGACGGCGCGCGGCCCTGCCTGCGGCAGTTGCTCGACGTGGCGGAGCGTGAAGAGGCGCCGGTGGTCGCGCTGACGCGGGTGGCGCAAAGCGATATTCCGAAATATGGAATCGTTGCGGTCGAACCCGCCGGTCCGCGGCTGCATCGGCTGGTCGGGATGGTCGAGAAGCCGGCGATCGAAGATGCGCCGAGCGACCTCGCAATCATGGGCCGCTATGTGCTCACTCCCGATATTTTTCCGTTGCTGGCGGAGGGTAAGCCGGGAGCCGGAGGCGAAATTCAGCTAACCGACGCGCTGATGGCGTTATCCCGGCGGCGGACGCTTTACGGCTACGAATTCGAAGGGGTGCGCTATGACCTTGGCGACCGGCTCGGGTTCCTCGAGGCGCAGATCGGGTTCGGCTTGAAACGGCCGGAACTGGCTGATAAATTGCGCGCCTACCTGAAAACGGCGCTTTCTTCCTAAGGTCTTTCAGGCGGTGGGGCAGTAGCTCAGCTGGGAGAGCACTACGTTCGCAACGTAGGGGTCGAGGGTTCAAATCCCTCCTGCTCCACCAAACAGTCTGCTTGTTTTCGCGCTTTTCGGAGAATCGCTCGAAATCCGCGCGTGTGCGCGTGATTTGCGATCATGCGTGGACCCGGAGAGCGTCTCCGGCGGCGCTAATCCTAAGAATTCGGCGAATCCTATCCGGGCGCGAAATTGGCAGGTCCATCGGTGGTAGGGCAAGCGGCGTCGGGATGATTTGTCCCATAAGGGCAGCCTGCGGCCGTCCTGACGATCTTTAGCCAAAGAGGCGAAGAATCGCTTCCAACATCGCGGCGGCAGAGCAATGTGTGTTCACGACGGCAGGGGCGCCAAGCCCTTGCCCGAGAAGGAGATATCACGTGAACACTGAACCCGAATCCGCGCCAGAAGTGTCGGTCACGCGAAGCGGCAAATCCGTCGCGTCCGCGATGAAGAAGGTGGTCGCAACTGCGCCGAAGGCCGCGCGCTCCGCGAAAGCCACGAAGGCCTCAGAGCGGCCGCCGCGGGCGGCGTCCAGTACGGAAAAGCTGGTCTGTCGATATTGCGGCAGCGACGACCTCGCGCCGTCCTTCAAAAAGCGGCGCGACGCCCGCTGCCGCGCATGCTTCAAGAAGCGCTATGGCTCGACCCCGCGGAACAAGGAGGCCGCCCGCACTCAGAACGCGAAGCGCGCGAAGTAATTCAGTCGAGGAATGAATCGGATCGGGGCCGGGCTCATCGAAGGACGCGGCCCCGATCGCGGTTCGGAGCATCTTCGCGAATCGATCGAACGAACGCCCGGATAGGAGTCAAAGTCTCCAAGCTATGCGATACCAAGCGCCTGTTCCTGGGCGCTCCAGAACAACGGAAGATCGATTCGCCGGGTGAGTGACTCTAGGGTTAGCTCGATCGGCTGGCGCCCCTCGGCGATCGCTTCGGCGATCGCCTCGACGATTCGCGGCGCGAGAAAGCCGAGCGGAATGAGCCGCCGCACCGAGCGACCGTCGATCCCTTCCCGCTTCGCCAACTCGCCAACCGACTGCACCCGCCCGGAGAGCAGATCGTCCGACCACCGTCGGGCGCGGGCAACCGCCTTGAGTAACGGCAGGTCGACATGGGCAGGGTTGGAGTCGCCGTCAAGCACGATCCGCATTTCGACTCCGCGCCGCTTCATCTGCATCGGTACGAGTTTGGAGAGCGGCAGGCTTACCAGGCCCGCTCCATCTGATGGTCCGTTGAGCGGGAGGCGCAGTTTTAGGTTGAGGCTTTCGTGGCTGAGTTCGACACGTTCAATGAGAGCGTTGTAGCGGCCGGTGCAAAACTGACCCGGGTCGCCGATTGAAAACTGACCCACCCCGGCATGGGGTACTCCGCAGCGG
The DNA here is from genome assembly GCA_027403435.1 of Deltaproteobacteria bacterium. Lineage (GTDB taxonomy): Bacteria > Desulfobacterota > Binatia > Binatales > Binataceae > JADMIL01. The sequence continues at coordinate 63 of DAHZDR010000293.1, read as the reverse complement.
AGGACCTCATGTTGGTGGCGGAGGAAGCGGTGGAGATCCGGGTTTTGAGCAGGCAGGGCAAGA
>DAHZDR010000288.1 GCA_027403435.1 Deltaproteobacteria bacterium | reverse complement strand
TTGGGAACGTGTCGCGGGCGAAGCTTTTTATCGTTAGCCGATATTAGGTCCTTTGCGTTAACCGCGGCGCGCGGCGGGGGGGGTTAGCGGGTAAGCGGGCGGTCGGAAACCGTGCGGATGGCCAAGGCGGGCGTGACGCTGGCGCTGGCGCCCGAAACGGCGACGGACCCCGTGGCGCCGGGCGCGCCGCCGGCGAGCGCGGTCGAACCTTGGTGGCCGACGTTGAAATGGCCGCTGAAGGCCGGCAGCCGATCGAGCGCCGCGACGTATTCGCGCTTGAAGCGCTCGAACACCGCGCGCATCCGCGGCGATACATGATTATGCGCGCCGAGGCTTGCGGTCAGCGGATTGACGTAGCGGCCGTCCTTTTCGATTGCGAAATGGAGATGCGGCCCGGTCGAGAGTCCGCTCGAACCGACCCGGCCAATCATCTCGCCCACGCGCACCGGTTGCCCGGTTCTGAGGCCGGGCGTAATCGCCGAGAGATGGCCGTAGATGCTGATCAGGCCGTCGTGATGGTTGATCCGGACGCAACGGCCGAGTTCGCCGCACCATCCGGCCTGCTCGACGCTGCCGTCCGCGATCGCCATCACGGGGGCGCCGTAATGGGTCGCGAGATCGACGCCGAGATGCGGCCGGTATTCATGCAGAATCGGATGGTAGCGATGGAAGGTGAAGCCGGAGGAAATGTAAGTGAATTTGCAGGGAAAACGCAGCGAGGCCGGCTCCAGCGCCGCGCCGTTGGCGTCGTACAGATGGACTCGGCCGCTGGCGTCGCGGAAGGCGAAGGCGCTCAGCGTCTGGGCGCCGAAATGAATTTGCGCCGCCTCGAGGCCGGTGATCTCGCGGCTGGCGCCGTCGCGGCTGACCCGTTCCTGGTAAATCAGCTCCACGTCGGCGCCGCGCGGCAGACGGTTCAGCGGATGCCGCGCGGCGAAGGCGCTGCGCAGCGTCGCCACGATCGGCCGCGGCAGGTCGTGGCGGGCGGCGTCGCGGTTGAAATCGCCGCTGAGCCTGAAGGAGACCGCGACCGGCTGGATAACGTAGGTAATCAGCTCCTGCCATGCGCGAATGACGCCGTCGCCATAGCTACGTTCGCGGAAGGCGATATTTTCGTTGAGGTCGTATTTGATGCCGCGCAGGCTGCCGTCTTCGGGGTCTTTGTAAAGCGTCAGCGTATGGCCGCGCCGTAAATTGCGGCTGTAGCTGACGCTGGTCAGGCTGGCCGCCCAGCGCGCGGCTTCCGCCGGCGTCATCCCGGCCTCTTCCAGGTACGCGGTAATCGGCGCGGTGCGATCCACCGTCAAGGTGATTACGATCGGCGCGGGCGCGGGCCGCACGGCCATCGGTTGTTCCGCGTAATCCGGGTCGATTTGTCCGGCGGATTGACTAAGCAGGCGGCTTGCGGCCAAATCGGCGTCGCTATTGTGCGGCGCGCCGGTCATGAACAGCCATAGTGAAGCGACCGTCGCAAGCATGGCGACCGTCAGGGCGGTGATCATCCGGGGCCATGCGCGATGCTGGTTTCCCCAATGCATCGCGGCTCAGGCTATGCTACGAAAGTGCGCCGATCAACCCATTTTGAGCGGGATTTCCACAATAAAATCGCGGGGTTCGGAAATATCATAAAACGTATGACAAGTGGCTGCGACGGGACGCATCGACGGGCTAATTGGAGTGTTGCATGGCGATTGCCGCGCTGGATTTGGGTAAACGCCGGATTGGCCTCGCGCTGAGCGAGGACGACGGCGCGGCGGTGCTGCCGCTGGACGCGATCGAACGGCGCGGCCTGCGCGCCGATTTGGCCGCGACGATGCGCCGCCTGGAGCATCGCGGCGTGACCCTGATGGTCGTTGGCCTGCCGCTCAATATGGATGGAACGATTGGCCCGGCGGCGCGCGCGGCGGAAGAATTCGCGGCGCGGTTGCGGGAGTTTTCGGGCCTGACGGTCGAAACTTGCGATGAACGGCTGAGCAGCGTCGAGGCGGAAGAGCGCTTGCGCGAGTTGCCCGGCCGGCGCGGCCGCGCCAAGCCGCATATCGACGCGCTGGCGGCGGCGATTATCCTCGAACACTGGCTGAAGCGGCGTGACGGTCGAGTCTGAGCCGCCGGCCGACGGCGCCCGGAGATTAGCTGGCGCGCCGCTTCTGATAAGCTAAGCTGTGATGACGCGGCGGGTGATCATCGTCCTGATAATTCTGGCGATCGCGGCGGCGGGCGTGGTGGCCGTGGCGGCCGAGCTGGTCTTCACGCCGCCGGGACCGTTCACGCCGCCGCGGATGGTCCGGATCGAGCCGGGGGACTCGCTGACGACGGCGGCGCGGCGGCTGGCTGACGCGGGCGTGGTGCGCAATCGATGGGCTTTCGTAATCTATGCCGAGATGACCGGCCAGGCGAATCAGCTCAAGCCGGGGGTCTATGCGTTTCACGGCGGAGAAACGGCGCCGGGCGTGCTTGGCCATCTGGTGAACGGCGATTTCGTCGTTATCACGGTGACGATACCCGAGGGCCTGACGGTCTATCAGATTGGCGAGCGGTTGGAAGCGGCCGGCTTGGCCTGCGCCGGGCAATTCGACGCCGCCGCGCGGCATGGCGCGCTAGTCAAGGCGGCCGGGCTGGGGCCGCTCGGCGCCGAAGGGTTCCTGTTTCCGGCGACCTACAAATTCCCGCCGGGCGCCAGCGTCAACGCGATACTGGAAGCGATGCTGGCGCGCTTTTACGCGAATCTCACGCCGGCGGTCGCCGCGCGGATGTTCGCGCTGGGAATCACTGAGCGCGAGTTGGTGACGATCGCGTCGATAGTGGAAAAGGAGGCGAAGGCGCCGGGCGAACGGCCGGTTATCGCCAGCGTTTTCTATAACCGGCTACGGCTCGGGATGCCGTTGCAGTCGGACCCGACCGCTCAATATAGTCCACTGGGAGAAGTGGCGCCGGCGCTCGCCGCGGTGCATCACGCGTCTCCGTTCAACACATATATGATACCGGGATTGCCGCCCGGGCCGATCGCCAATCCGGGAATGTCGTCGATCGCCGCGGCGCTCTATCCCGCGCATACGAATTACCTGTATTTTGTTGCACGCAATGACGGCACACACATCTTTTCGCGCTCCTTTGCGGAGCATGAACGGGCGATTGCGGAAGTGAAACGCGGCAACGCGCCAAGTCGCGGGCACAGTGGCTGAAACGGGCGCTGGCGTCAGGAATTGGTTCGGCAGGTGGTGAATCCCGTTGCATTGATCGGACGCACGCGCCGGCGTCTGGCGCGGATGGCGGCGCTGGAGGCGGCGCTCTGGCCGGCGCTGCCGCTGGCGCTGACGCTCGCCCTGGCGATCAATCTCGACTGGATCGGCGCGGCCACGTGGGAGCGCTTGGGCTATCTGCTGACGGCCAGCGCCGCGGATCGCGTATGCGCACTGCTGCTGGCGGCGGCGGCGCTCGAATTGATCGCGGCCGCGCCGCTGGCTTGGCGCGCGTATCGCCGGGCCGGCGATTTCATCGGGACCGCGCGGAAAATCGACAATTACGTCGGCGCCCATCAGGAGGTGCTGACGCTGGCGACGCTGGCCGATCCGGAGGACGACGAAGCGCGGGCGCGCCGGTCGCCGCTCTTTCCGATGCTGTGGCGGCGGGTGGTCGCCTATCTCGATCTGTTCGAGCCGCGCCGCGAGTTTCCCTTCGATTGGATCAGGCCCGTCCGGCGCTCGGCGTGGGCCGCGCTCGGCACGCTGGCGCTGCTGGCGCTGGCGATGACGGTGTTTCTCAAGCTGCCAACGCCCGCGGAGCTGGCGGCCCATCGGTTGCGCGGCGCGGCGAAAGCGCTGGCCGCCGACGCGCCGGCGGACCAGGCGCTGGCGGCGTCGATGCGGGATTTGGCGCGCGACCTCGAAAATCCCGAACTTCCGCCCGCGCGGAAGTTGGCGGAACTGGCCGCGATGCGGCGTCAATTGGCGGATCGGCGGCAAGCCGGATCCAGCATGGCGATGAGCGCGGCGGGCGGCGGCTCCGGCAGCGGCTCGGGCAGTGGCGCCGGCCAAGGCTCGGGCAGTGGCTCTGGAGCGGGCGCCGGCCAGGGTTCGGGCCAAGGCGGCGGTCAGGGTTCGGGCAAAGGTTCGGGCCAGGGTTCGGGTAAAGGATCGGGTAAAGGATCGGGCCAAGGCGGCGGGGCCGCGAAAGCGGGCGGCCACAAGGGCAAGGGCAATCTTCAGATCGCCGAGCTCGACCAGGCGCTGAGCCAGGCGGCGGCGAAAATTCAGTCCGGCAAGGGGCCGCAACCGCAGCCGGGCGGATCGACGCCGAGCGAGACCGGCGCCGGCGCCGCGCCGAAGCAAGGCAACAATCCCAATGCCTCCGGGCCGCAGCATCGGCCCGACCAGATCGCCAACGCCTCCGTGCCCAAGCCCGCAGCGGTCGGCAAGAGCGGCGTGCCGATGCCCGCGGGCGGCACGCCGAGCGGGCGCAAGCGCGACGCCGGTTCGCTGGGCGACACGCATCTGGGCGAATTTCCCAAGGCCGGCCATTTCGAGCGTTTTTACAAGGCGGGGGAAGGTCCGCCGTTGATCATTCGCGACGCGCGTTACGTAACATTCCGGTTGCCGTCGTCGTCGTCGGCCAAGGGCGCCAATGGGCGGTTGGTGGCGGGCGGCGCGCGGACGGCCGCGGCCACGCCGTACAGCAACGCGCCGCTCAAGGCCGATCGGATGGCCGACCTGCCGGACGAGCGGCAACTGGTGCCGCCGCGGTATCGCGATCTGATCCATTAGGCGGGAAGGAGAATCAATGGGAGCGGCTGCGCAGATTTCACCCAATGAGCGTGTGGCGGAATTCCGCAAGACCTTTGCGCGCGCCGAAGCCGAAGTCGGCCGCGTGATCGTCGGTCATGGCGAGGCCGTGCGCAAAGTGCTGACCGCGCTGTTCGCCGCCGGCCACATTCTGATCGAAGGCGTGCCCGGATTGGGCAAGACGCTGATGGTCAAGGCCGCGGCGGAGACGCTCGGTTTGAGCTTCAAGCGCATTCAGTTCACGCCCGATCTGATGCCGTCGGATATCGTCGGCACGCAGGTGCTGACCGAACGCGACGGCCGGCGCGAGTTCAGCTTCAAGGCCGGACCGATTTTCGCCCACGTCGTCCTCGGCGACGAAATCAACCGCGCCACGCCCAAGACCCAGTCGGCGGTGCTCGAAGCGATGGAGGAGCGGCAGGTGACGGTGTTCGGCGAAACCTATCCGCTGGATCCGCCGTTTTTCGTGCTGGCGACGCAGAATCCGATCGAGCTCGAAGGCACCTATCCGCTGCCCGAGGCGCAGATGGATCGGTTCCTGTTCAAGGTCGTGATGGGCGCGCCGAAGCCCGAGGAGTTGCGCGAGATTCTCAAGCGCACGACGGGCGCCAGCGCCCATCGGATCCAGCCGCTTTTCGACGCGGCGGCGGCGCCGCGCAAAATCGAGGAGCTTAAGCTCCTGGTGCGCGAAGTGATGGTGGGCGAGCCGCTCGAAGGCTACATCATCGCGATCATCGGCGCCTGTACGCCGGGCGGTCCGGCGGTGATTCCCGAGGTCTCGCAGTATCTGCGTTTCGGCCCGAGTCCGCGCGGCGCGCAGGCCCTGATTTTGTGCGCCAAGGTCAACGCCTTGCTCGACGGCCGGGTCAGCGTCAGCTACGAGGACGTTGACGACGCGATTATCCCGGCGCTGCGCCATCGCCTGCTGCGCAACTTTCAGGCCGAAGCCGAAAACGTCGGCGCGGAAGCGATTCTCGAGCAGGCGGTCAAGCGGCTCAAACGGCCGCGCTAGCGATGCTGGGACTGCCGGAAGAATTCACCGCGGAGTTTATCGCGCGGCTGGAGCAATTGCGGATCAAGACGCGGCGCGAGTACGCGGGCGTCGGCAAGGGTTCGCATCTCTCGCCGCGGCGCGGCTCCTCGCTCGAGTTCAGCGACTTCCGCCACTATGCGGAGGGCGACGACTTCCGCTATATCGACTGGGGCCTCTACGGCCGCACCGACAAGCTCTATATCAAGCTGTTCAAGGAAGAAGAGGACCTGCTCACCTACATTTTTATCGACGCCAGCGCGTCGATGGGCTTTCCGGAGGGCGATCGCAAGTTCTCCTCCGCGATCGCGCTGGCGCTGGCGCTGGCCTATATCGCGCTCGCCGCCGGGGATCGCGTCATGATCCGCGTGCTGGGCGGCCGCGGCGCGACGCCGTCGCCCGGCCTGGTCTATGGACGCCATCGGATTGTCGAACTCGGCCGGCGGCTGGCCGGAATCCAGCCCGGCGGCGGACTCGATTTGGCCGCGGCGCTGGCGCGCGAGCTGATTTCGATCCGGCGCGCGGGCAAGGTGTTCCTGATTTCCGACTTCCTGCTGATGCCGAACGCGGCCGAACGCGCGCTGGGCCTGTTCAACGCCGCCAATATGGACGTGACGGCGGTGCAGGTGCTCGGCGGCGGCGAACTCGACGGCCAGGGGCTGAACGGCGACGTCGAGGCGGTTGACGCGGAGACCGGCGAATGCGTGCGGCTTTCGATGGGGCCGCGGGAGCGCGCGCGCTATCGCGAATCGCTGCTCCGGCTGGCGCGGGAAATCCAGGCGTTCTGCTTCCGCAACGGGCTGCATTACGCGCGCTACACGACCGACCGGAATTTCCAGGAATTTTTCCTGCGCGCGGCGGCCGAGTTCGGACTCGCGCATTGACGGAACACGATGGGCCCGCTCAGTTCATTCGGCTTGCTTGCCCCCGGCGCGCTGTGGCTGTTCGCGATCGCGCCGGCGCTGATTGTCGCCTATCTGGCGCGCGAGCGGCCGCGCCAGGCGACGGTTTCGAGCGTGATCGCGTTGCGCGCGCTGCACGTGATGCGCGGGCGGCGGTTCGGCGGCTGGCCGCGCCTCAGCTGGACGTTTTTTCTCGAACTGGCGGCGCTGGCGCTGGCGGCGCTGGCGGCGGCCAGTCCGTATGTGTTGCGCCGCGGCGCGCCGCTCGCGATCGTGCTGGACAATTCGGCGGCGATGCAGGCGGCGGCGCCGGCCGGCAAATCGCGCTTCGCGATCGCGGCCGCGGCGCTCGACGCCGCGCTGGCCCAGGCGGGCGCCGCGGGCGCCGTGACGGTCTATCTGACCGCGCCGCGGCCGCATGAAACGGGCGGCCCGCTGGACGGCGCCGCCGCCGCGCGCAAGGTGATCGCCCAGGCCCGGCCGGTCGATGCGCCCGACGACCCGGCGGCGCTGGCGGCGCTGCTCGGCCAGCTTAATGCGGATCGCCATCTCGGGCGGATTATTTACGCGGGCTATCGTCCGATCGCCGCGCCGGCGCCGGCGCGCTTCACGTATCTCGGCGTGGGCGATCCGATCCCGAACTACGCGATCGGGCGCTTTACCCTGAGCCGCGAAACTTTCGGTTCGGCCGCGCTGCACGCCTCGGTCGTGGTGGCGAACTTCAGTCCGGCGGCGGCGACGCTGAAGGTCGCGCTGGTGGGCGACGGCAAGCCGGTGGGAACGGCGCAAGCGCTGACCGCGGCCGGCGCGGTCGCGACGCTCGACTTCCCGCGGCTGCCGCCCGCCGCGGTGTATCGCGCGGCGCTGACCCCGGCCGACGGCTTCATGCTCGATAACGCCGCCTATGCGACCGGCGCGGCGGTGAAAGCGATCGCGATTCTGTTCGTCAGTCCGACCCCGGCCGACGGCGCCAGTCTGGGCGGAATTCCGGGAATCGCCGTGGTCACGCGGACTCCGGATCAGTACACGCCGCGCGATCTGGCCGCCTGCGACCTCGCGATTTTCGAGTACGCGGCGCCCAAGGAGCTGCCGGCGGTCAACGCGCTGCTGGTGATGCCGCCGCCGGACGATCCGGTGTTTCGCCTGCATGCGGCGCCGGCGGCGCGCGTCGCAATCGCCAATTGGCCGGCGATCGATCCGCTCACCGACGGCGTCAATTTCCGCCTGCTCAATATTCGTTCGGGCGAATACTTCGGCGAGCATCCGTGGCTGGACGCGGTGGTCGGCGGCGCGGGCGGCGGCTTGTTGCTGAGCGGCGCGCGCGGCGGCCATCGTTACGTCGCGGCGGGCTTCAATCCGTTTCCGTATCTCGGCCGCGGGAATCTGCCGATGTCGATTCTGACGCTCAATCTGCTGGGTTATCTGGCGGGTTTCGGCGCCCACGCCGGCGGCTATCGCACGGGCGAGGCCTGGATCGTTCCGGCCGGCGTCACGCGGATCATCACGCCGGCGGGCGATCGCGTCGCGGTGACGGCGGGCGCGGCCTACACGGCGGCGGCGCAGGGCGTCTATCGGTTGGCGGGCGCCGCGGGAGCGCCGGCGCCACGGGCGGTGAATCTGTCCGATCTGGCGGTTTCCGATCTCCAGAACGCGCCGCCGATCGCGGTTGCGCCGAGCGCGCGGCCGGCGCCGTCGGGCGAAGCGGCGGTGCGCCATCCGCTTGCGCCCTGGCTGCTCGCGGCGATGCTCGGCTTGATCGTGCTGGAGTCGTGGTTCGTTTACCGGCGCCGGCGGCCGGCGCCGGCGTAGCCATGGACGCGGCCGCTTTCGTCCACGCGCTCCATCTGCCGGTGCGCGGCCTCACGCTCGGCCGGCCGGCGGCGCTGGATCTGCTCGCGGCGGCGGTCGCGCCGCTGGGATTTTTGCTATGGCGGGCGCGGACGCCGATCCGGATGATCGCGCCGCTGATGCGCGCGCTGGTGATCGCGCTGTTGGTGATCGCGCTGGCCGATCCGCGGAGCGTGATGCGCCGGGAGGGCGCGGCGCGTCCGGTGCTAATCGACGCCTCCGCCAGTATCACGCCGGCCATGCGCGACTGGACGGTGCGGCTGCTGCGCGATCGGCTGCGGCTGCGCGCGGGCGATCCGGCGCTGCTGTTCGGCGGCGCGTCGCTCGCCGCCACGATCGGCGACGCCGAGGCGCTGCTGGCGGCGCCGTCCGGATGCGCCGCGTGCGCGCCGGGCGCGACCAATCCGCAGGCGGCGCTGGAACGAATCGCGGCGGACCCCGCCGCGCGCGGCGGGCCGGTCGTGCTGGTCACCGACGGCTGGCAGAACCAGGGCGACGCCGCCGCCGCGCTCAACGCGCTGCGCGCCGCCGGAATCACGCTGGAGATTTTCACCCCGCCGGGCGCGCGCGCGGCGCCCAACGTCGCGATGACCGATCTGCTGCTGCCGCCGGCGCTGGCCAAGGCGGAACCGTTCGCGCTCGGCGTGACGCTGCTCAACCTCAACGCGGCGCCGGCGGCGGGAACGGTCACGATCTATCGCGACGGCGCACTGATCGACCAGCGCTCCGTGACGCTGGCGCCCGGTCAGACGCGCGTCGATTTTCCGGTGCGCGCCGCGGGCGGCGGACTGGTCTCGTATCACGCGGTCTTCAAGCCGGCGAACCCCGCCCAGGACCGCTATGCCGAGGACGATTCGCTGCGCGGATGGGTGGGCGTCGGCGCGCGGCGCAAGGTGCTGATTCTGACCGATGCGGCGCGCGACGCCGGCTACCTCGCGCAGGTGGCGCGCCGGCTCGGGATGGATCCGGTGGTGCAAGTGGCGGGCGGCCAGTGGAACGGCAGTCCGCAAGGCTATGACGCGGTGATTCTCGATAACGTTTCCCGCGCCCAACTCGCGCCGGCGGCGCAAGCCGCGCTCGCCCAATACGTCGGCGCGGGCGGCGCGCTGGCGATGGTCGGCGGCGACCGGAGTTTCGGCCTCGGCGGATGGCAGGACAGTCCGATCGCGCGGGTGATGCCGGTGGTAATGCGCCCGCCGGAGCATCACGAACGCACCCGCGCGCTGGTGTTGATTATCGACAAATCGGGTTCGATGGGCCGCGACCAGAAACTCGAATACGCCAAGGCCGCCGCCCTGACCGTGACCAAAACGCTCAAGGACAGCGACCTGATGAGCGTCATCGGCTTCGACTCGCAGCCGTTCGTGGTGATTCCGCTGGAGCCGCTCAGCCAGAGCCGTCCCTATCTCGACGAGCTGATCGATCGGCTCAAGGCGCGCGGCACGACCTATCTGGCCCCAGCGCTGCAAGAGGCGGGCCGGATGTTGGCCGGAAGCCGCGCGTCGATCAAGCACGTGGTGATTCTGACCGACGGCGAAACCGGCGGCACCGCGTCGATGTACTATGACCTGGTTTCAAGCATGCATCGCGACGGCGGCGTGACGATTTCGACGATCGCGATCGGACGCGAGGCCAATCTGGCGCTGCTGCAGGCGATCAGCCGCTACGGCGGCGGCGGCTTCTATCAGACCGACAGCCCGCAAAATCTGCCGCAATTGTTTCTCGAGGACCTGCGCCAGCGCGGCGGCGACACGACCATGGTCGAGAATAATTTCGTGCCCTACGCGGTCGCGCCCGATCCGATCCTGAAGGACCTTGCGGGCCGCCAACTGCCGCCGCTCAAGGGCTTTGTCGCCACCGCGCTCAAGCCGGGCGCGGCGCTGAGCGTCTTCGTCAACCGCGGCGGCGCGCGCGCGCCGATCGTCGCGAGCTGGAAGTACGGCGCGGGCAAGGCGCTGGCGATGACCACCGACGCGAGCGGCCGCTGGTCGGCCCGCTGGATCGAGAACGGCATCTTCGCGCCGTTATGGGACAAGCTGATGGCGTGGCTCGCGCCGGGAACGGCGGGCAAGGCCGATTATGGCGTCGCGCTGGGCTATCGCGCGGGGCGGATCGAAATCCGCCTGACCGATTACAGCGCGTCGGCGGCGGCGGCCGATCGCGCGCTCGACGCGGTGGTCACCGCGCCCAACGGCGCGAAATTCGACGCGATGCTGGCGCCGGACGGTCCGGGCGAACTTTCCGGCAGTATCGAAGCGGCCGCGCCGGGCAATTATTTCATCCGGCTCAAGCCGGCGCGCGGCGCGGCCGTGGCCTATCCGCCGCTGGCCTACACGGTCAGCGCGGCGATCGACGCGGAACTGCCGCGGCCGGCGCCCAACTACGGCCTGCTGGAGCGGCTCGCGTCGGCGACCGGCGGACGGCTCAATCCGGCGGCGGACGAACTTGCGGCCGCGCGTCCGGGTTTCGCGCGCAGCGTCTCGCTTGACCCGTGGCTGATCGCGTGTGCGATGCTACTTTTGATTGGCGAGGCGCTGGTCAGGCGCCTGACCTATTGAGCCGGGGCGGCGATGGATCGCATGGATCGAATTTGGGGGGCGCCTCCGTGGCGGCGTGAAAACGCCGCCGCGCGTCAACTGAAAGCGTCGGCATGGCCCGAAGTCGCGGTGATCGGCGGCGGACTGACGGGCGCGTCCGCCGCGTATCATCTGGCGCGGCGCGGCCTGCGCACGATCCTGCTCGAAGCCGGTTCGTTGGGCGACGGCGCCAGCGGCCGCACTGGCGGACTGGCGCTCGAGGGCGTGGCGGCGGGCGTCATCGAGGGCGCGAGCGATTGCCTGTCGACGCTGGCGGCGATCGTCCGCGAGGAACGGATCGAGTGCGGGCTGTCGTTGCCCGGATGCTGGGAAATCGCCCATCGTGGCGAGGGCGTTGAGCTGCCGTGGCACGATGAAGGCGGGCGGCTGCGAATCCTGCGCACCGTCGCCGGCGGAACCGTGGATCCGGCGGCGCTGCTGTTCGGATTGCTGCGCGCGGCGCTTCGCGCCGGCGCCGAGGTTTACGAGCGGACGCCAGTGCTGCGGATCGCCACGCGGCCGGCGCCGGCGCTCGAAGTCCCCGGCGCGATGATTAATCCCGGCGCGGTGGTGGTCGCCGCCAACGCATGGATCGGCGAACTGATGCCGCCAGTGCGGGCCAGGATGCGCAGCGCGCTGACCTTCGCCTGCGCGACGGAGCGGCTCGGCCCCGACGCGCTGATCGCCATCGGGCTTGAGTCCGGCCTGCCGTTCTACACCGTGGATACGCCCTATCTGTGGGGACGGACGACGGCGGACGGCCAGGCGATTTTCGGTTCGGGATTGGTGTACGGCGCCGCCGCGCGGCTCGCACGGATCGACGTTGGCGCGGGCGAGGCGAAACTCGCGCTGGATCGGCTCGAAGCGCGGGTGCGCGGACTTAACCCGGCCCTCGCGCAGATCCGCGTAGCGGCCCGCTGGGCCGGCCCGATCGGAATCACGGACGACCTTGTGCCGATTTTGTGCCGGATGCCGGGCGCGCCCGAAACGCTAATCGCGGGCGGCTACTCGGGACATGGCGTCGCGATGAGCGTGAAGGCCGGGCGGATGGCCGCGGCGGCGATCGCGGAGGGCGTTGCGTTGCCGGCGTGGGGCGCGCCGTGACGATAGCGGCGCGGCGGGGCGTGGGGCCGCGCCGCTACGGCGGGTCGAGCGGCTTCAGCGCCTGACGGTCGAAGGCGGCGGCGACCGCCTCGATCGTATCGGCTTCTTCGGCGGACTTGTCGCCGCGAATACCGACGATCCGGGCGAAGCGCAGCGCCATTGCGCCGTCGTAGCGGGGGCTGCGCTGAATATCGCCGTAGGCGACTTCGACCACGATTTCCGGCCTGACCGCGACCACGCCGCCGCGCTCTTCGATTTTTAGCGCGAGCAGCTTTTCGGTCAGCTCGCGGAACTCCTCGTCGGTCAGTCCCTTGAAGGTCTTGCCGACTTCGACGAAGCCGCCGCGCAGCGGGTCGCGGGCCGCCAGATGGTAATTGGAGAGCCATCCGTGACGCCGTCCGTAACCCCATTGCGCGGCCACGATTACCAGATCGAGCGTGCGCGCCTGCTTGATTTTAAGCCATCCGCGGCCGCGCGCGCCCGGCGTGTACGGACTTCCGAGCGCCTTGGCCATCACGCCTTCGTAACCGTCGGCGAGCGCGCGGGCGAAGAACCGCGCGCCCTCCGCGGCGGACTCCGGCAGAATCCGCCCGGTCCGTTCGAGGCCGGCGCGATCGGCCAGTTCCGCCAGCGCGGCATAGCGCCGTTCGTAGGGCGCGTCGATCAGCAGTTCGCCGTCGAGTCCGATCAGATCGAAGAGAAAGAGCCGCACCGGCCGCTCCGCGCGCATCCGCGCGACGTCATGGACGCGGCCGAACCGGCGCATCACGTCCTGGAACGGGAGCGGCCGGCCGCCGGGATCGGTCGCGATCGCCTCGCCGTCGAAGATCGCGCGGCGGCCCGCCAGCCGGCCGACCGCTTCGGTCACTTCGGGCAGGCGCGGCGTGATTTCGTTGAGCCGGCGCGACCAGATCCGCACGCCGAACGGTCCGCTATGAATCTGCACGCGGGCGCCGTCGAGCTTATGCTCCAGCGCGATCGCGCCGCCGAGCATCCGGAACGCTTCGGCGACGTTGGCGGCCGGCTGCGCGAGCATCGGATGCAACGGCCGCGGCGGCGCGGCTTCTTGCGGCGCAACCGACGGCGCCCGCGGGATTTCCGCCGCGGCCGGATCCGC
>DAHZDR010000263.1 GCA_027403435.1 Deltaproteobacteria bacterium | reverse complement strand
TCTTGCCGGCAAGGCGTTTGCGCCGGCCCATGTCGACCACGATAAAATCGGCGCCGCGCGCCCCCGGCTCGCCGCCGGCCAATCCCCATGGCGCGATCGTCCGCCGCTCGGCGAGCAGACTCACGTCTGATTCGACCAGGCATTCGACCTCGCGCACCAGACCGTCGCCGCCGGGGAATTTCCCCCGTCCGCCCGAACCGCGGCGAATCCGGTATTCCGTAACGCGCATCGGATAGTACGCTTCCAGCGCCTCGATCGGCGTATTGAGCGTGTTCGTCATATGCGTATGGATTCCCGAGGCGCCGGGATGGCCGGCCGCCGCGCCGGCGCCGCCCGCGATCGTTTCGTAATAGGAAAAATGGCGCGCCCGGAAACGGTCGTAACCGCCGATCGTCAGGTTCGACATCGAACCCGAACTGGCCGCCGGAACCCGCTCGGGCGCGGCCCGCGCCAGCGCGCGGAACAACACGTCAACGATCCGCTGCGAAGTTTCGACATTGCCGCCCGCGACCGCGGCGGGCGCCAGCGCGTTGACGATCGTGCCGGGCGGCGCGATCAGTTCGATCGGCCGCATCAGCCCCTCGTTGGCCGGGGTCGGACCGGCCGCCATGCACTTCATCACATAGAATGTCGCCGAAAGAGTGATCGCGTAATTAGCGTTGATCGAGCCGCGCACCTGCGGCGCCGAGCCGGTGAAATCGACCCGCGCGCGACCGCCGCCAATCCGGATCGCCACGCGCAACGGAATCGCTTCGGCGCCGAAGCCGTCGCCGTCCATCGCGTCCTCCGCGCGATACGTTCCCGCCGGAATTTCGCGCAGCGCCGCCCGCATCAAACGTTCCGCGTAATCCTTGAGCGCCGCCATCGCCGCGGCCACTTCAGCCCGGCCGACCGCCGCCACCAGCGCGCGCATGCGCCCGGCGCCGACCTCCAGCGCGGCGAGTTGCGCACGCAAATCACCCTCCCGTTCTTCACGCACGCGCGTGTTGGCAAAAAACAATTCGAAAACGTCGCGCGCGGGCGTGCCGCCAGTCATAAGTTTCACCGGCGGCAGGCGAAACCCCTCCTGATAGATTTCCGTCGCCAGCGCCATCGAACCTGGCGCCATGCCGCCAATATCGGCGTGATGCGCACGGTTGGCGGCGTAGGCGAACGGCCGCCGCTCGCCCGGCAGGTAAATCGGCGCGACCAGCGTCACGTCCGGCAGATGGGTGCCGCCGGCAAAGGGATCGTTGAGCATCGCGACATCGCCCGGGGCGAGTTCGAGCCGTTCGATCGCGGCGCGCACCGAAAGCGGCGTCGATCCCAGATGCACCGGGATATGCGCGGCCTGCGCGACCAGTTCGCCGGCGCCGTCGAACAGCGCGCAGGAATAATCACGCCGCTCCTTGATGTTCGGCGAAAAGGCCGTCTGGCCCAGCACCACGCCCATCTCCTCGGCGATCGCCGCGAGCCGGCTGTTCATCACGGCGAGCGTCACGGGATCCAGAACCGAGCGGGCCGCTTGCGCGCGCTTCATCGCGCCTCCAGATGCAGATTGCCGAAATCGTCGGAACGCAACGTGAACTCCGGGGCGACGTAAGTGGTCGCGCTCAGCTCGGCGACGATCGCCGGACCGGCGAGTCGCGCGCCGGCGCCAAGCGCCTCGCGATCATAGACCGGCGCCGCGACGATTGCGCCGCCGGCGCTCACGCGGACGCGGCCGGCCGGCTTTGGCCGGCCCCCGGACCTGGCGACTCGTTCGGAACCGCGCCGCGGACTCTCGATCCACGCGCGCAGCCGCAAATTGACTATTTCGATCGGCGCCGCGGGCGCGCAATGGCCGAAGGCGCGGCGATGCGCCGCGTGAAAATCCTCGGCGAAGCGCGGACCGAGCGCCACTTCGATTTC
>DAHZDR010000254.1 GCA_027403435.1 Deltaproteobacteria bacterium | reverse complement strand
GTTGGAATCGGAGAGTCAAAATGGAAATCCCAGGTAAAGTGCGGATCCGCTATACGCCGCCGGTTCGGACAACGCTCAAACGGCAGATGACGGAGCGAACATGATGAAAGTTGCGTTCGGACTCATCATGGCCCCCGGCGGCCCCCTGTTGCGGCGCGACGAAGCCGGCCGCTTTGGCGACCTGGTGAAGATGGCCGAGGATTACGGAATCGCGGCGATCGGCACTTACGACTCCGCCTTTATCGGCGGCGACGCCTATGTGCGCGCGACCTTGATGGCGCTGGCCGCGACGCGCGCGCAGGTCGGCCTGCGCCCGACCAACCCGTTGACGCGCGAACCGCAGGTGGCGGCCTCGTTCCTGGCCTCGCTCGACAGCCTGACCGCCGGCCGCGCCTTCATGGAAATCGCCAGCGGCGACAGCGCCGTGCTCAATATCGGCTACAAGATCGCGTCGCGCGCGCGCATCGCGGACTACGTCGCCTGCGTCCGCGATCTGCTCGCCACGGGCGAGGCGGCGTATCAGGGCCGGCCGCAGCGCGTGCGCTGGTCGGGCGGCGTCGTGCGCAGCCGGATTCCGATCTATATTTGCGCGGAAGGGCCGCGGATGCTCGATCTGGGCGGCGCGATCGGCGACGGCGTGATCGCGGGAACCGGCCTCTTCGGCGAGGTCATCCGCGATACCGTGGCGCGGGTCCGCGCCGGCGCGCGCGAGGCCGGTCGCGATCCGGCCGCAGTCGACGTCTGGTTCACCGCCCGCACCTCGCTGCACGAAAATCGCGACAAGGCGATCGAAAACGTCAAAGGCT
This sequence comes from Deltaproteobacteria bacterium, assembly GCA_027403435.1. Taxonomy (GTDB): domain Bacteria; phylum Desulfobacterota; class Binatia; order Binatales; family Binataceae; genus JADMIL01. Next base: position 1,098 of record DAHZDR010000254.1, on the reverse strand, counting down.
CCGTGTCGTCGATTCTCAACCATGCGATGCGCTTCAGTCTGGAGGGCAAGCATGTGCCGGACGAGCTGCGCGTCCGTGTCCAGGAATACGTCGACGGCTACGAATTGTACGATCACGTACTGCATAGCGGCCGCAATACCCGGCGGATGGAAGAGTTGGGATTGACCGACTACGCCATCCGGCGCTTCGCCATCGCTGGCAATCCGAACGACTGGATAGCGCGGATCGAGGAGGTCGCCGCCGCAGGCGCGGCCAAGCTATGGATCGGGCCGTTGGTCGGCAGCCTCGATCGTCAGCTGCGCGACATGCGCCTGCTCGGCGAGCAGATCATGCCCCGCTTCATTTGACGAGGAGCCCTGCCGATCGTTATTTGTTCCGCCTGACCATCGCGGTCGCGGCTATCGAGGGAATGCGCCGCGGGAGGCGCGGCGGCGGGAGCGGGCGAAAAACGGGAACGGGGTTTGACCGCCGCCCCGGCCACCGGCGCCGCGTACGCTTGGGACGCCCGCAACCAGCTGGCGAGCGTCGCGGGCAGGTTCGTTCAGCGCGCAATACGACGCCATCCAGCGGCGCTACGACCAGACCACCGCCTACGGCGGCACGACCATCTATCTGCACGACCGCAAGACCGTGGCGCAATCGTCGAATCCGATCGGCACAGGCACGGCCGGTCCCGCCTATACCTATCTGACGCTGCCGGGGACCGGCGAGGCGCTGGCGGTCTCGATCGCGGGCGGCGGGACGGCCGGCGCCGGGGCGTCCCTTGAAGCTGAGCGCGCGTCAGCGCAAGCAGTTGGAAGTTATGCTGGTGCGCGGAGCGGCGGCGAGCGGCCTCCAGCGCTGGATCGAGCGGGACTGGCCGCGGATTAAAAAAAGCCCGGCGCCTGAGCGGCTGGCTGGCGTTCCTCGACGAGAGCGGGCCGCTCCTGCTGCCGGTGGTGCGCCGCACCTGGAGCCGCCGCGGAGAGACCCCGGTGCTGCGGCACGTGGGCCGCAACCACAAGAAGGTCTCCGCCATCGCCGCCTTGTGCGTCAGTCCCGACCGGCGCGAGGTGCGCCTGTACTTTCAGTTGCTGGTCGATGCGAATTTCAATCGCG
>DAHZDR010000248.1 GCA_027403435.1 Deltaproteobacteria bacterium | reverse complement strand
CAGCCGATCCTCGGCCATGAATTTGAGCGTCGCGGCGCGGAACAGCGCGATGAAGCGGGCGGTGTCGGTTTTCAGGCGCTCCCAGAAATGGGGCCGGCGCTCATCCACCACCACGAGCTGCTCCGGCGTCACGTTGAAGCGCCGGGACGCCTCATCGATCACCATCTGCGAGTTCAAGAAGCGATAGCCGAGCCGCTCGGCCACGAGCCGTCCCAACTCCTCGGCGCGTGTGCCGAGATGCTGGGTAATCGCGATTATCGCCATGTCAACCCCCGGGAACCGTCTCCATCGCAATTTTAAGTCGCGCGCCAACGATGCGCAAACCAGCCAAATCGCGCTTATGCATCGCAAACTGACCATCGGACCGGCGCGCCGCCGTCCACGCCGCGCCGCGTCCGCCCGTTTCCGCCAGCGAACGCGCGCGATGGAATCCGTCGGGCGCGGCCGATAGGATAGCGCCGTATCCTCTTACGTCAGCCACGGCCCGTCCGGGGCCGACCTTACGGAACACGATGGCCCGAATCAAACCGGCAGTCGAGCGGATCGCGGGCGCTCGCATCAATCCCGCGCCGGTCACCGGCCGCATGACCGCGGCCGAGCTGGTCGATACCGCCTTTCTCGCCTACAACGGCCGGCGTCTGCGCGACGCCTGCCGCCTGTTCGCGGAAAAGATGCTCGCCGACGACGTGATCGTCGGCGTCAGCCTGACCGGCGCGCTGACCCCGGCCGGCCTGGGGATGTCCTGCATCATCCCGCTGATCGAAAACGGTTTCGTCGATTGGATGGTCTCGACCGGGGCCAACCTTTACCACGACGCCCATTTCGGACTCGGCCTGAAGATGTACCAGGGCTCCGCCGAAGCCGACGATATCGCGCTGCGCAAGGCCGGCGTGGTGCGCATCTACGATATTTTCTTCGACTACCGGGTGCTGCTGTCCACCGACGCCTTTTTCCGTGAAATCGCGCGCCAGCCGGAGTTCCAGCGCGCGATGAGCACGGCGGAGTTCCATTACCTGGCGGGCCGCTATGTCGCCGGGCGCGAACGCGTGCTCAAGCTCAAACGGCGTTCGCTGCTGGCGGCGGCGCATGCCCACGCCCTGCCCGTTTACACCTCGTCGCCGGGCGATTCGTCGATCGGCATGAACCTGGCGGCGCTGCAAATCGAAGGCTACGAACTGCGCATCGATCCACTGACCGACGTCAACGAAACCGCCGCGATCGTCTATGACGCCAAGGCGCGAGGGATGAAATCCGCCGTCTTTATCCTGGGCGGCGGATCGCCGAAGAATTTCATGCTGCAAACGGAACCGCAGATTCAGGAAGTAATGGGCGTGGCGGAAAAGGGCCACGACTATTTCCTGCAAGTGACCGACGCGCGCCCCGATACCGGCGGACTTTCCGGCGCGACTCCGGCGGAGGCGGTAAGCTGGGGCAAGATAGATCCCGACCGGCTGCCCGATTCGGTGGTCTGCTACGTCGATTCGACCGTCGCGCTGCCGCTGATCACGGCCTACGCGCTCGCGCGGCGCAAGGCGCGCAAGCCGCGCCGGCTCTACGAACGGCGCGACGAAATGATGGCGCGGCTGACGGAGGCCTATGCAAAGGTCCTGCGCAAGCGCGCCGCCGCCGCGGCCAAAACCCCGCGCGAAGCAAAAAGGACAACCGCCAGATGAGCGAAACCGATGCAACCGCGCGCGCGGGCGGGCCATGGCAATATGCGCGCGAACTCGAGGCCGCCCAGAGCGCCGCGCTTGAAGCCGGCGCGATTCTTGAGCGCCACTTCCGCGATCGCGCTTACCAGATCGACTCCAAAGGCAAGGACAATCCCGTCACCACCGCGGATTTCGAGGCCGACGCGAAACTCAAGGAATTGCTGCGCGGCGGTTTTCCGGACTACGGATGGCTTTCCGAAGAAACCGCCGACGACGGCGAGCGGTTGAATCGCGAACGCGTCTGGATCGTCGATCCGCTCGACGGCACCAAGGAATTCATCAAGGGAATTCCGGAATTTGTGGTCGCGATCGCGCTGACCGAAGCCGGGTCGCCAGTGCTCGGCGTGAGCTACAATCCGATCAAGCGCGAACTGTTCGCCGGCGGCGCGGGCTATGGATGCCAGCTCGATCATGCGCCGGCCGCGGTCAGCGCGACCCGCACGCTCGACCATGCGACGATTCTCGCCAGCCGCAGCGAAACCTCGCGCGGCGAATGGAAAAATTACGAAGGCTCGATGACCGTGCGGGCAATCGGCAGCGTCGCCTACAAGCTCGCGCTGGTCGCCGCCGGACGGGCGGACGCGACCTTCACGCTGACGCCGAAAAGTGAATGGGACATTGCCTCGGGCACGGCGCTAATCGTCGCGGCGGGCGGCCGCGTCACCGACGTGCATGGCGACCCGCCGCGCTTCAATAAAAAATCGGTGAAAGTGCCGGGACTGATCGCCAGCAACGGCCATCTGCACGCCGCGCTCGAACGGCTGATTGGCGTGAAGCCGCGCTGACGCCGCTCACGCGCGGCGGGAAGCCCCGCGCCCCGCGCCGCCGCGTCAGATTTTGCGCTCGCCGCTCGCCATCGCGAGATAACAGGCCATCCCCACGAGATAGATTGCGACCGTCAGGTAGAACGCGCCGTTGAACGATCCGGTGCGTTGCAGGATAAAGCCGGTCGCCGCGACGCTCACGATTCCGGGCACCGTCGCCGCCGTGTTCGACAGCCCCATCAGGATACCCGCGTAGCGCGGCGCGACATCGAGATGGTTCACGGCAAAGGCGCCGGAACCGATCGCCGTGCCGGCCAGCGACAGCGTAATCAGCGCGACCGCCGCGCCGGGCGAATGAATCGCCGGCAGCGCCAGGAGCGGCGCGGCGCCGATCGCGAACGCCGCCGTCTGCATCGATTTGCGCACCAGGGTCGGCGGAACTCCCCGCCGCCGCAGCCGGTCGGCGAACCATCCGCTGAGATTCTGCATGATAAACGCCGCAATCCACGGCACGACCGAATACAGCCCCAGCCGCGCCATCGCGACGCCGAAGACGCCCTTCAGATAGCTCGGCAGCCATAGCAGGATGATGTAAAAGCCGAAGTTGTTGCATAGATGGGCGATGACGATCGCCCAGACCGCCTTTTCGCGCACAATCGCGCGCCACGGAATCGAGTCGGCCAGCGTAATCTGATCGGCGCGGCCGGCGACGATCGTCGCCAGCTCGGACGCCGTCACGCCGCGGCATTGTTCGGGACCGTCCGCCGCCTTGATCTGCCATGCCGCCAGCCAGACGACGCCGAGCGCTCCCGACAGATAAAAAACCGCCGGCCAGCCGAACTGAAGGATGATGATCGGACTCACCAGCATCGCGACGATCGTGCCGAAGGCGACGCCGCTGAAGTGCAGCGAGATCGCGCGGGCGCGCTCGGACTCAATTGTCCAGCGCGCGGCGATACTATGCACCGCCGGAAAATTGACCGCCTCGCCCGCGCCCAGCAGCGCGCGCATCGCGAGCAGCGCGCCGAACGACCACGCCGCCGCGATCGGCGTCAGGAAAGTCGCAATCGACCAGAGCGCGACGCCCGCCGCCAGCACGCGTTTGCCGCCGAACCGATCCGCCATCCAGCCGCCGAGCATCTGGAGCCACAGATAGCCCCAGAAAAACGACGACAGCACCAGGCCGACTTGTTCGGGACCGTAGCCATGGTCGCGGGCCAGCGGAATAATCGCGATTGCGATATTGGTGCGGTCGATGTAGCAAAGCGCCGTCGCCAGCGCGAACATCAGCACGACCGTGTGGCGCCGCGGCCATCCGGCGGCCTCCGCGCGCGCGATTGCTATCGAAGCCTGCGTCTCGGCCATCCGCCCGCTCTCCCCGCGCGAGCTTAGCGGCGCCGGTCCGGATTTGCTATCGCGCCGCCGCCCGCCGGACCGCTCCCAGGCGGCGCCGATATGCTAAATTCGTCCGCGATGGCGCGCGTGTCGGTGGTCATACCGGTCTATAACGGCGCGGCGACGATCGGCCGCGCGGTCG
>DAHZDR010000213.1 GCA_027403435.1 Deltaproteobacteria bacterium | reverse complement strand
AAGCCGCATCCCAAGGGTTCTGACCAGACGTTCGAGACGTTCGCTTTCCGCTTCCGCGCGCCATTTGGCGAGTATCGGGTCGAGCCGCGCGGCCAGCGCGGCTGTTCGTTCCAGCGCCCTCTCCTCGATCGCCGCGTTGGCCGCCAAGGCGATCGCGCCGCCATGGAACGGCACGCAAGCGTAGGTCTTGAAGCGGGCGAACAGCCGATCCTCTTGGCGTGGCGCGGTCCGTCCGGCGGCGTGGCGCCGCCGGAGCGCCGGGCGGCCGCTCCGGACGCATGCGGCCAGCATGCTTGAATCCTCCAGCGCCGCCGCCGGCATCAGCGCGCCGTGGGCCGCCACGGCGCGAATCGCGTCGCCATCGGCGAGCGCGACAATCCAGGCCTCGAACGGTCCCATCGCGGCGAACCGCGCGCCCAGTCCGGCATAGCGATTGCGCGGCCGTAGCCGCGCCGCGGCCGTGGCGGCGGCTTCGATCGGCTTGCGCTGCTCCTCGCGTTCGCGCGCCAGCGCTTCAGCCGCGCTCAGCCGCGCGGCGGCTTCCTGCGCGTGCGCGCGCCAGAAATCGCGCGATTCCGCCGCCGCCGCCGCGCGCATCGCCGCCGCGACCGTCTCGGCCGTTAGCGCGGCCAGCGCCCGCAGGGCGTCCGTTCGATTACGCGCCGGCGCCGCGACCGCAACCGTGGCGTTGCCGCCCGCGGCGATGGCCGGGGCGATCCGCATGGCGACGGCGATGGGCGCCTCCGCGTCGGCTCGGTGCGGGGTTTCGATCAGCGCGTCGCCGCCATTGGCCGTAACGGCCGCATCGGTCAATGGCGCCAGGGTCCGGTAATTTTCAGCGGCGGCCGCGGCGCGTTCCAGGGCGGAACGCCAGGGTGGATTGGCCGGCGCCAGCGCGCTTCCGGCGTCGCCGCCGAAGCGCCAGTGGATGAGCATTCCGGCTTCGGGAATCAGCCGCGCGGCCAGCGCCGCAAGGCGCTCAAGCTCGCCACCCAGCGGCGCGGATTGAGCCGGTTCGACGGGTCGCGGTCCGCCGTTGCGGCCGATCGAGCCTGTCTCTTCCGGCTTCATCGCGAACCCGCCGCGCCCGTCAGGGACTGCCCGGATGGCCGCCCGTGCCGAGCGTCCGGCCCAGTTGCTGCATTTCGGCGCCGAAGCGCGTCCAATCTCCCTGCCGCAAGGCGTCGAGGGCCTGCTGGTAATGGCTGGCGGCGCCATTGAGCGTGGGCGCGATCGTTGGCGCGGGCGGGGGGGAGATTGGCGTGGTCGCCGACGCCACGGTCGGCTGCGCCGGCGCCGCCGGACCGCCTTTGAGCAGCGCCGTCAGCGTCGAGGGCAGATTCTCGCCCATCACCGTGCGATCGCTGTAGGACGCCAGCACCCGTTGCAGTTCGGGCAACTGCCCGTTCTGCGCGCGAATATACAGCGGTTCGACATAGAGCAGCGAATCCTCGACCGGAATCACCAGCAGATTGCCCAGGATTACCTTGGATCCCATCTGGTTCCATAGCGAATACTGCTGGGAAATTTCCGGATTTTGATTGATTCGCGCCTGAATCTGATAGGGACCGTAAAACAGCCGGTCCTTGGAGAACTCGAATTCGAACAGATGGCCGTAATCCGCTCCGTCGCAGCGCGCGGCCAGCCACGCGATCATGTTGTCGCGGCCCTGCGGCACCATCGGCAGCATCAGGATGTATTCCGCATGGCTCTCGCCGGGCAGCCGCATGATTACATAGTACGGCTGCATCGCGGTGGTTTCGTCGGAATAGTTCTCGCGCGGGAAACTCCACAGGTCTTCGCGATTGTAGAACACCGCGGGGTCGGTCATGTGATAAGTGGCGTAGGTTTGCGCCTGAATCAGAAAAAATTCTTCGGGATACCGGATATGCTCGCGCAGGTTCGGCGACATCGTCCCCATCGAGCGGAACATCCCGGGATAGATGCGTTCCCAGGTCCGGATAATCGGATCGTCCTCGTCGGCGACATAAAACGTCACCGCGCCGGTATAGGCGTCGATCACGGCCTTGACCGAATTGCGGATATAGTTGATTTCGTAGGCATTGATCTGCGAATACGGATAATGATCGCTCACCGTATAGCAGTCGATTATCCAGTCCAGGCGCCCGTTATTCACGATCATGTACGGATCGGCGTCCTGGTTCAGAAACGGCGCGATATAGGAAACGCGCTGGCTGATATTGCGCCGCAGCATGATCCGGCTCTTCGCGGAGATCGTTCTGGTGACCAGAAGATTGATGTCCCGGTAGAAGAAGCTGAACAGCGTCCGGCGCCATAGCCCGCTGATCGGCACGCCGCCGCCGCCCTTGTAGTAATCGAAGGCGTTGTCGTTGCCGCGCGGATAGTCGAATTCGGGAGTGGTGGCGTCCACGATCGCGTAAACGTCGGGCTCCTCGCCGTAATAGATTCCCGGCTGATCGATCTTGATGCCGACGTCGGATTGGGGCGGAATGTTCTTCACGTACAGGATCGGCAGGCCTTCCTGGTCCTTGGCGTTCACCGGACTCATCACGAGCCCGTAGCCATGGGTGAATTTGAGATGGCGGTTGATCCAGGTCTGCGCGTTTTCCGGCAGCAGATCGACGTTCATTTCCCGCGGCGAAAGCATCACCTGCGTATAGTTGCCGTTGATATGGTAGCGGTCGATATCGACGCCGCGGAAATCGTAATAGAGCCGGATTTCCTGCAACTGGCGATAGGTCGCGATCAGCGGCCGCGGATCCCATAGCCGGATGTTCTGAATCGTGGTCGCGTCCCGCGTGAGCGAGGCGGGCGTAAGTTTGCCGAGGCCGGCGAACGGCTTGACGTCCACGCCGTCGAGATGGAACGCGCGCCGCGTCATCTCGATATTCCGTTTCAGGTAGGGCGTTTCGACGTGCAACTCGTCGGGCTTGACCACCAGCCGTTCGATCGCCGGCTGCATCAGGTTCAGAATGACCGCCGGTCCGAAAACTATCGCCGCGGCCGCCACCGGCAGCCGTAATCCGCGTTCGCCAAGGTTGAGGAAGGAGATCAGCGCGGCGACCACGGACAGCGCCACCAGCAGCCACAGACCCGGCTGCCACAGCACATGATCGACGTAGCGCAGGCCGAAGACCACGCTGTTGCCATGCAGCGTCAACTCGAAGCGGCCGATCCAGTAGGCTAATGCGCGCTGCAGGAAGAAAATTCCGAACAGCGCCGACAGATGCGCCGTGCATGCGGGCGCGATCCGCGGCGGCGATTCGCGGAAATCGAGCGCGCCGCGGGCCCAATAAACCACGCCGCTCACGACCGCCGAGAGCATCACGAGGGTCAGGAACAGATCGCGAATTTCGTCCAGAAACGGCAGCGTAAAGACGTAAAAGCCCACGTCCCGGCCGAAGGCCGGCTCGCGCAGCCCGAACGGCACGCCGTAGAGCGCCTTCAAATAGAGGTCCCAGCTCGAGGCCTCGCCTTGCGCGACGAACAGCGCCAGCAGCGCGGCCACGGCGGTCACCAGCAGCTTCCACGGGATACGATCGCCGAAGGAGCGGATCAGTTCCGGCAGATTCACCTCGACCATCTGGTCGGAGCGCCGGACCACACGCAGCCGTTCCCGATCCTGACTCAGGCCGAGGGCGATCAGGCCATTGGCGAAAAAGGCGATGAAGGCCGCGGCCCACACGATCCCGAAGATAACGAGTTCGGCGATAACCGTGGTCGCAAACACCTGATGGAATCCGAGCGAGTCGAACCAGAGCAGGTCAACCAGCAGGGTGTCGCAAACATTGAGAAAGATGAACGCGAGCAGAATAACGACGGCCAGGGCGATGAGCAGGTTTCGTGGGCGCATTGGAATCCGCGGTTAAACGCCGCGCGCGATTTGGGCCACATGTTCGCGGACCACGTCGGGCGGGCACATCCAGATGAAGAGCTTAAGCGTAAGATAACCGACCAGAAGCCAATCCAGTTGGCCAAGGATCGGCACGAAATCGAGTTCCAGCGCGGGCGGCGTGAGCAGCAGCAGCAAGCCGAGCGGCGGGATCAGCTTCGCCAGCATCGAAACCCGCCGATCGCCCATCAGCCGCCAGAACACGCGGGCAAACTGCGGCAGATAGAGCAGCATCCCGCGCACTTTCAGCGGATTCAGCAATTGCATTCTCAGGAACGAGTTAAACACGTCTTTTCCAATGGCAACTGTAGCACATAATGGCGCGAAGCATGAGTACGTCCTGGCTCCGGCGCGGCGGACGCGGAACGGGAATCGCGATACAATAATTCTG
>DAHZDR010000211.1 GCA_027403435.1 Deltaproteobacteria bacterium | reverse complement strand
GGCTATCTCGATACGGATTACGCGGCCAAGGGCCGCTACGGACTCGACGCGCTCAAACGGCGCGATTTTCTGCTGCTGCATATCGAGGCGCCCGACGAGGCCGGCCACATGGGCCGCGCGGATTTGAAAGTCGAAGCGCTGGAGCGGATCGACGAACTGATCGTCGGACCGCTGCTCAGGGCATTGCCCGACTTCGGCGAATGGGCGCTGCTGCTGATGCCCGATCATGCGACGCCCTCGAAACTCAAGACCCATACGGGCGAGCCGGTGCCGTTCGCGATCGTGCGCGCGGGCGACCACGGCGCCGCGGCGCGGCGTTATACCGAGGCGGACGCGAAGCGCGCGGGAATCGTCGTGCGGCAAGGCCATCGGCTGATCGAGACGCTGTTCGGCGCGGCCCTCGCCGCCGAATGAGCCAGTTATAACCGGGCGGAAGACGGATAAGGAGCGCGGCGATGGAGCGAAATCTGGCGCTGGAGGTGGTGCGCGCGACCGAAGCCGCGGCGCTGGCCGCCGCCCGCTTTATCGGCAAGGGCGACGAGCGGATGGCCGATCGGGTCGCCGCCGACGCGATGCGCAATACGCTCAACTCGGTCGGGATGGACGGCAAGATTGTCGTCGGCGAAGGCGAACAGGGCGCGACCGATCTGCTGTACGCGGGCGAAATCGTCGGCACCGGCGCGGGTCCGGAGGTCGATGTCGCGCTCGACGGACTCGAGGGTTCGCTGATCTGCGCGACCGGCGGGCCGAACGCGCTGTCGTGCGTGGCGCTGGCCGAACGCGGCAAGATTCTGCGCTGTCCGGACACCTACATGGACAAGATCGCCTGCGGTTCGCTGGGGCGCGGGATTATCGATATCGACAAGTCGCCGACCGACAATCTGCGCGCGCTGGCCGAAGCGAAAAAAGTGTACGTCGAGGATCTGCGCGTGGCGATCCTCGACCGGCCGCGCCATGAGAAGCTGATTGCGGAAGTGCGCCGGGCGGGCGCCGGAATCAAGCTGCTGACGGCGGGCGATTTGTCGGCGGCGATCGCGACCACCCGCCCCGAAAGCGAAATCGATATGCTGATCGGCGTCGGCGGCGCCCATCAGGGCGTTCTGGCCGCCGCCGCAATTCGCTCGGCGGGCGGCGAAATGCACATCCGCTTCACGCCGCGCAACGAACGCGAGGCCGAGGAATGCCTGGCCGCAGGCATCCTGGATCTGCGCCGCAAGTATCCGCTCGGCGAGATCGCCGGCGACGACGTGATGTTCGCCGCGACCGGCGTGACCACTGGCGATTATCTGCGCGGCGTGCGTTTTTTCTCGGGCGGCGCGATGACCAACAGCGTCGTGATGCGCTCGAAGACGCGGACCATCCGCTTCATCGAAGCGATCCATCACTTCGACTTCAAGCCGGAATACTGAGCTGGCGCGCCCGGCTCAGCGCGGCGCGAGCGCCTCGATTACGCGCATGTCGGGCAGGCGTCCGCCGTCGGCGCTGAGCGGAATGATATAGACGTGATCGGCGCCCGCCGCGTAATGGGCGCGGATCCGATCGTGCAGCGCCCGCTCGTCGCCCCAGGCGATCACGGCCTCGAGCAGGCGGTCGCCGCCGCCGTCTTGCATGTCCGCTTCGTCGAAACCCATCGACGCGAAGTGGCGGCGGTACGGCGGCGCGTTCAGATAAAAACGCATGAAGGCGCGGACTCCCGCGCGGGCCTTGGCCGCGTCGCGCTCCAGCATCACCATCTGCTGGGCCAGCAGCAGCTTGCCCGGCCCCAGTTCCCGGCGCATCGCGGCGACCCGCGACGGCGGCGCCAGCGCGGTGATAATCCCGTCGCTTGCCTCGATACCGAGGCGAAGCATCTTCGGCAGCAGCCCGGCGATCACCACCGGCGGCTCATGGGCGGGAGCGGGCGCCTTGAACGGGGCGTCGCGGATGCCGGCGAGATAGTCGCGCATGTAGCTCACCGGCTTGGCGAATTTCAGGCCGTTGCGGACCATGAACGGACCGGCGCTGACGCCGAGGCCGAGGATGAAGCGGTCGGGATAAAGTTCGGCGAGCGTGCGCGCGGCGGCCGCCGCGGCCATCGGCTCGCGCTTCCAGACATTGACAATCCCGCCGCCGGCGATAATCCGGTCGGTCGCGCCGAGGATCCGCGCCGCCATCACGAACGGATCGCGGCCGAAAGTTTCCGGAATCCACAACGTGGAATAGCCGAGGCGCTCGATCGCCGGGACGAAGACGGCGATTTCGGCCGCCGTCATGGTGTCGAAATAGGCGAGGATGCCGGTTTTACGCAAATCCATTCAGTACTCCGTCGATAGTCAGTCGGTAAATATCCAACCGGCGGCCGGACCATAAAGCGGCATTCGGGCGCGGGCGGCGCAGGCTCAAAGGCGCGGCGTTCCGGGCGCGCTCCACGCCAGCGGTTCGGCGCGCACGTCAAGAAAGACCCGCCGCCAGAAAACCTCGATCGCGTCGGCGGAGCCTTCGACCAGCAATTCGTAAAGGCCGCGATCGAGCCGCTCGGACGGCTGCGCCAGCAGTTGCATGAAGGCTTTTGCGGCCTCGCGCGTCTCGAGCATCCGCGGCTGCCAGCGGCCGAACACCTTCGGATTGCCGGCGTGTTCTCCGGTCATCCCGGTGCGGACGAACGGCAGCAGGATACAGGCCGCGCTCACCAGGCCGGCGTCGCGCCCGAGATTGACGGCGAGCAGCGCGGGTAATTGCAGCACGGCCCAGTTGCTGATCGCATAGCCGGGCACAGCGGCGCCGGGATCGATCGCCTGGCGCGAGGAAACGTAGATCAGTTGCAGCGGCTCCTTGTGATAGACCGCTTCGCCGGCCCACAGATGGGTCATCGCGAGGAAGCCGTCGATTTTGGTGTTGAGCACGAGGCGCGATTCCCCCAGCGCGTCGATAAAATGCTGGCGGGTGCGCGCCCGCCGCATCGCCATCGGCTCGCCCGGAATTTCACGGAGCGCGCGGCCAAAAGCGTAGCCTTTTTCGGTCAGTCCGGAGTTGCAGATGAGCAGGTTGGGCGGCAGCCCGCCCATCTGTTCGATCACGTAGCTGCGCGAGGCCCACAGATCGCCGAGGTTGGTCACGTCGGCCTGCACCGGAAAGGCGTTGACCCCGCAATCGCGCAGCGCCTTGACCAGATCGAAGCCGTCGGCGTGGCTGGTGTGGAAATGCACGCCGACCGACGCGGCGCCGTTGAGGCCCGCGGCGAGCGCGAAGCCCTGCCCCAGCCCGCCGTCCTTGCCGGCGCCGGAAATCAGGACGCGCTTGCCGTTGACTCCGGCATGCAACTCCTCGGCGAAGCGAAAGTCATCCGCGCGCACGGTAAACGCCATCAGGTCTCTCCCGGCCGGCGCTGATCAGCGCGGCCGTGGCTATGGTCGATCGATTGACCGCGCATGGCAAGGCGGCGCGCCGCGCCGGAACTTTTTTCGCATGGTCCGGGCGCGGCCGCCGCCGCGGCTTAGTGGCTCAAATTGATCGAACCTTCAACGATCAACTGCTCCGCGCGTTTGGCCTGCGCCAGCGTCGTGGCCGGAATTACCGAGCGGAGCCGCGGATTGATCACCACGCCGACCATCCCCTCGCGCATCCCGTATTGGATCATGCCGGGACGAAAAGCGCCGTTTTTGACTTCAGTGGCGATCAGCAGAAACGCCTTGGGCAGCGCGGTGACGGCGCTGGCGAGGACCACGCCCGGCACGACCGCGTTCTGGTCGCCGATAATGCCGAAGGCGTAGGCGTGCGCCTGCGCCGCCGCCTCGAAAACGCCGATACCGGCGGCGTCGGCGTCCTGAAAGAGCACGTCGGCGCGATGGCTGATTTGGGCGAGCGCGGCCTCCTTGGCCGCGCCCACGTCGTTGAAATTGCCGGTGTAGCTGACCAGCATCCGGCCGTTGGGACGAACCGAGAGGAAGCCCCGGCGAAAGCCGGCGAAGGCGACTTGCAGCGACGGCAGCTCGATTCCGCCGATCGCGCCGGCCACGCCGGTTTTGGAGACGCCGCCCGCCAGCACGCCCTCGACGTACGCGGCTTCCTCGATCTTGAAGCTGATCGAGGCGACGTTGGCGGCGTCCGCGCCGCCCGAAGTGACGACGAAAATCGTGTGCGGAAAGTCCCGGCCGGCCGCGAGCGCCGCGTCGCTGTATTCGAAACCGTGCGCGAACACCAGGCGAAAGCCGCGCGCGCCGAAATCCCGCATCGCGTCGGCGAAATCGGCGGGCGAGGTCGTCTGGACCATCGCGGTGCGCGCATCCAGGCGCTTGCCTACCAGCTTAAGGCCGTCATAGGCGGCGGCGTTCCATCCCGCGTCACTGATCGGTCCGGGGACCAACAGCGCCACCGCAAAGCCGCTTTCCGCTGAAAATATGCGGCGACATCCGGCGAGCGCGATCGCGCCTACGAACAACATAAGCGCACATGTACGAATTATGGCGCCAGCCGTCAGCCGCTGGCGATATAAATAACTCATGACAGAACACCACTGGTTCCAACGCGTACAAAGCATTGACTCTGCATGGGAAAGTCTTTAATCGATATGATGGGTATTTGGCGAATGGATCCGGCGAGCGCCTTGATAATGCCGGAGGACCGCAGGTATTGAGTGGCATAGCGGGGTGGGGAAAGTGGCAAGCGGAATTCCAGCAAAGATGCTGCGGGGCGGATACGGTTGGATTGTGTCCGCGCTCTGCGTGTTGGCGATTGGGTTTGCGTTGCCGTTCGCGGCATCCGCGGCGGAAGTGGTCTTTCCGCAGCCCAAGGCGATTCAGCCCAACGTCAAGTTCTGGATCGACGTTTTTTCGACGTACTCCGAACGCGACTTCATC
>DAHZDR010000203.1 GCA_027403435.1 Deltaproteobacteria bacterium | reverse complement strand
ACGTCCACCAACCGCCGCTTTCTTCCCATCGCCAATTCATGCCAAGTTTTCGGACCCTAGAAAACCCCGCAAGGCCCTGTGCGAGAGGGCTTTCAACAGCTACGGGTTGAACATTCATCCACACACTTTGGAGAAGAGCCTCGCCGGATGGCCGTAGAGGCGTTCGGCTCCGCCGTTCCAGCTCGTGATCGCGCCGTTGGTATCGAAACTCATGATCGCGTCGTCGGACGCGGTGACGATCGACGCCAGCAGCGCTTGCGCCTGTTCTCCCGCCCGCCGATCGCTGATATCGCGCACATTGACCAGCAAATCCGCCAAATCCGCTGTCTTGCCGGGTTGATCAATCGCGCGGGTGACGATTTCGCAAACGCGCCAGCTTCCGTCAGCCGCCAAAACCCTGAGCTCGCATCGCGCGGGCACGCCGGGATTCGCGCGCGCGAAAGCGTAACTGCGGTCGCGGATCGGGAGATCCTGGGGATGGATGAAATCCGCGCCCGCCCGCCCGACTAACGCTTCATGGGATGCTCCGAACAGGCTCGCGCCGTATCCGTTGATGAAGCGGATATGGTTTTGCGCGTCGAGCACGACGATCACGTCGGTCGAGTTTTCAATCAGCGTGCGCAGGTAGTTTTCGCTTTCGCGCAGCCGGCGTTCGCTCCGCGATCGCTCGAGCCCCACCGCCAGCACGTTCGCCAGCGAGCGCATGAAGCCCGCGTCCTCGCGCGAATAGGGGCGCGCCGTGCGCGCATACGCCGAAAGCACGCCGAGATTGGAACCCCCCGAACGGATCGCCACCGAAATCCCGCTCCGCGCGCCGCGCTCGAGTAGCCGCGGACGCGGCCGGAAACGGGTTTCCGCAATGAGGTCTTCGCTGACCACGGGTTCGTTGGCGCGCAGGACGAAGTGCGACAACGACTCTTCCCGATCGTCGATTACATAATTGACGTATTGGCCGGAGTTATCGCCGGTGGTCGCCCGCGCCCGTAAAACGTGGTCGCTCCCGTCGCATTCCAGCACCGACGCGAAATCCACCTGCAATCCCGCACGCGCCATCTCGGCCGCTTCGTTCAGCAATTCCTGCGCGCTGGCGTGTTCGAGCGCGCGCGCGGCCAGATGCGTGATCGCCTCATGCTGCCTGAGCCGCGCCAATATTTCGCGCTCGGCTCTGACGCGCTCGGTGATATCCGTGCTGACCGCGAAGGCGCCGGTGATGTCGCCGTCGCCGTTGCGGATCGGGCCGCGCCACACTTCGAAGTAACGGCCGTTAAGTTCCAAGGTCGAAGTGCTCGTTTCGCCTGCCAGCGCCCGCCGCATCCCGGCGAGCATCTCTGGCCGATCTTGATGAACCTCGAAAGCGGAGCGGCCGGCGATTTTCGCCGGATCGACGTCCGCCATCCGCGCCCCCCGTCCCTTAAAAAGCGTATAGACGCCATCGCGATCGATTGCGCTAATTACCAGCGGCGCGTGTTCGACCACTTCGCGCAGATGGCTTTCGGTTTCGTGCAGCGCGCTTTCGGCGCGGCGCAAATCCGTAATGTCGTGGGCGATCCCGAGCCGGCTCCGCCGGCCGCCAGCGCTCAACATCACCGCCGACCACAAAATCGTAAGCTTGCGGCCGTCGCGCAACCGCAGCTCCACTTCGACATTGCGAACGATGCCGTGCGCGCGCAGCGATTGCGCGATTCGCTGAAGCGAGGGCGGGTCGAAGGAAACTCCCAGTTCCGCGGGCGTGCGGCCCACCACCTGGTTCCGTGAATAGCCGGTCACACGCAGGAATTCGTCGTTGACATCCAGATAACGGCCGTCGTCGGCCATCAGCGTGAGCCCGTCGGTGCTGTTGCGAAAAATCGCTTCGAACGGCTCCAGCCCGGAAGCCGCGTCCGACCATCCCGCTTCGCCATCGGTCGGATTGGCCGCCGCCGCGGAACTATTGCCCGGAGCGCGGACCGGCGCCGGCGGCGCGGCGCGATTTCGGCGCCCCGTGTTCGCCGCCGGGGTTCCTTCGCCGGCCGATCCGGCCGCCTCAATCAGCTCGCGACCGTCGGAGGGATCGACGGATTTATCCAACGCCATAAACTTAGCCACTTAACCCCACCGGGCAATCATAGTTCCATCGCGCGGGAACTGCGTTCGCGGCAAATTATCGCAATCCCATCGTAGTCTTTGTTTTGGTCAGAAGCGTTGACATATTTGTATTCATGGGTGGCTCTTGGATGCCATGCTTTTCCGTTGTGCGCCACTCAGCGGACGCCGCCCGCGATGGCGGAGTCGCGATTCGGCTCGCGCGTTTCAATCCGATCGCCGTGGCTGGCTGGGTCGTCCGTCATGATTTCGCGAATTGTCTGGAGCAGCGCCTGCCGCCGCACCGGTTTACTCATATGCGTGTCGCATCCGGCCGCGAGACTCTTGTGCACCGCTTCGTCGAGCACCGACGCCGTCAGGGCGATTATCGGGGTACGCGGCCGGTTGTGTTTCCGTTCCCATTCGCGAATCGTCCGCGTCGCTTCGTAGCCGTCCATTTCAGGCATCTGGATGTCCATCAGAACGATGTCGAATTGCTCCTCGATGAATTTGCGCACGGCGACTTTGCCGTTTTCCGCCGTTTCGATCCGATACGGCGTGCGGCGTAGAAAGGCCTCGATCAAAAGCCGGTTATCGCGTGAATCGTCGGCGAGCAGGATTCTGAGCGGGGGTTCCTCCGCGGCTGGAATTGCGTCGTCGGCGGCCGTTTGAGGGTCTTCGGTCGGGGTCGGGACGTTGACGACGCCGTTCGCGCCGACGGCGCCGGGCGCGTCCCGCAACAGAGCGGAAATCGCTTGCAGCAGTTCGCCGCGGCGCGCCGGCTTGATCACGTGATGGTTCAAGCCTAGCTGGCGCAGGTTCGGCAATTGCACGTTGAGACGGTCGGCCGTCAGCATCGGCAGCACTTTCGTGGCGCCGAACGTCTTTTGTCCGATCTGCCGCGCCAACTCGTATGCGTTGGTTCCCGGAATGCGGCAATCCAATAGCGCGATCCGATAGGGCGCGCCCGCCGCCTGCGCGCGATCGATCGCGGCGAGCGCGTCGGCGCCGTTGACGGCCGTGGTCACGGCCGCGCCGCGCCGTGACAGCAGTTCGCCGGTCGCGAGGCGATTCACGGCTGTATCGTCCACGATCAAGATCGGCGTTCCCGTCAAATCCGGAGCCTCGGCGCCGCCCGTCGCGTCGGCCGCCGCGATCGAATGCGGGGCCGCCTCGAACCGCGCCGTGAAATGAAACGTGCTGCCCTGGCCGACCGCGCCTTCGACCCAGATTCG
>DAHZDR010000201.1 GCA_027403435.1 Deltaproteobacteria bacterium | reverse complement strand
TCGTCCACCAGATTGATCGCGACCTGTTCGAGCGCGAGCGCCGGCCGGCCGCCCGCCTGGCCGAGTCCGAGCACCGCGTCGGGAGCGATCGATTCGATCGCCTCGGTCAGCGCGCGCGCCGCCCGCTTGAGATTCACCGGCAGGCTGAGCGCGCGCACTTGCGCGCCGCCGATCGTCCGGTCCGCGAGCCGCGCCGCCACCTGCCACGACGGATTCACCCGCTCGCCGCCGAACGGCGCGAAGCCGGTCAGCAGGATCGTTCGCGCCATCAGCCGCGCCGGGCGGGCTTGCGCCGGGGAAATTCGATCGGCAACTCCGCCAGATTACCCCATTCGCCCCACGATCCGGGATAGTTGCGCACCCGCGGATAGCCCGCGACCTGGAGCGCGATCCAGGCGTTGGACGAACGATAGCCGGCCTGGCAATACGGGATGATTTCATGGTCGGGGCGCAGCCCGAGCGCGGCGAATTCCGCGCGCAACTGCGCGGCCGGCTTGAAGCGGCCGTCGGGCGCGAGATTATGCGTCCAGTCGCGATGGATGGCGCCGGGGATCGCGCCCGCGCGCCGCGCCCGAATCCGTTCGCCGAAATATTCATCGTCGCCGCGCACGTCGAAAATTTGCGCGTCCGGTCCGCCCAGCCGCGCGACGATCCCGGGATGGCCGATGATCGCGTCGGCGCGCGCCGCGACCGCGAAGCTCGCATAGGCGTGCGGCTTCACCGCCGTCGTCAGCGGCAATCCGGCGGCGCATTTGAGGCCGCCGTCGAGAATCCGCGCCCCGCGATGGCCCGCGTAGGCGAGCATCCATGCCACCCGCGTCGCGCGCATCCCGGAGTCGTTCTCATAGCAAACCACGGTCGCCTCGGGCGTGATTCCGAGCGCCGAGAAAATCCATCCAAGCTGCGCGTTGAATTCGCGCAGGCCGGCCTCGCTGGTGTCGCTATGATGGAACGGGAACGGATCGAAATGGCGCGCGCCTTCCAGATGGCCCGCCCAGTAATCGGCCGCCGCCCGCGTATCGACCAGATTCAGGCTGGGGTCGTGGCGACGCGCCTCCAGCCAATGCGCATCGACCAGAAATTCCGCCGCGTTATTTTCCGCCGCCATCGCGCCTCCGCCGAACCGGCCGGATTATTTCGCCGCCGTGCCGGTCGCTTCGCTAATAGAGCGAAAACCCTCGCGCGCAAGCAAGCGGACCAGGCCGCGCTTGATCTCGCCGACGATTCCCGGACCCTGGTAAATCATCGCGGTGTAGAGCTCGACCAGGCTCGCGCCCGCGCGAATATGCTCGAAGGCGTCCGCGGCGCTGGCGATTCCGCCGACGCCGATAATCGGCATGCGGCCCGCGGTCGCCGCGTAAACCCGCCCGATAACCCGGCGTGCGGGCGGGCTGAGCGGCGGCCCGCTCAGCCCGCCCGGATACGGCGCGGCCACGCCCGCTTCCGCGCGCGCCAGCGTGGTGTTGGTCGCGACGACGCCGCTGATTCGTTCGTCGAGCGCGCAGGCGCACAGCGCGTCGATTTGCGCGTCGTCCAGATCGGGCGCGATTTTAATCAGCACCGGCGGGCTGGCGACGCCGGGCGCGGCCGCGCCGCGAATCGCCCCGACGATTTCGCGAATGCGCGCGGGCGCCTGAAAGTCGCGCAAGCCCGGCGTATTCGGCGACGAAACATTGACCACGATAAAATCGGCGCGCGCGGCGAGCCGGCGGGTCAACGCCGCGTAATCCCCGGCGACGCGCTCGGGCGGCGTGTCCTTGTTCGGCCCAAAGTTGAGTCCAACGCGAATCGAGCGCGCGCGCCGCGCCGCCCGTTCCAGCCGCGCGGCCGCGGCCGCCATCCCGGCGCCGGGAAAACCCAGCCGGTTGATCAGCGCGCGATCCGTCTCCAGCCGCCACATCCGCGGCCGCGGATTTCCCGGCTGCGGACGCGGCGTGATCGTTCCCAGCTCGGCGAAGCCGAAGCCCAGCAGGTTCCAGGCGTTGAGCGCGCGCGCGTCCTTGTCCATCCCGGCCGCGAGTCCCACAGGATTCGGCAAGCGCACGCCAAAGACGGTGGTCGCGAGTTCGGGCGGATCGGCGGGCGCGGCGATCGGCGGCGCCAGCGCGAGCGCCGCCAACGTCAAGCGATGGGCCAGTTCGGGATCGAGCCGGAACAGGATCGGGCGCAGAATCCGCGCGTAGAGCTGAGACGTCGCCGGGCCCATCGCAGAGCGAATCTTGCGCCCGCGCCGGCGCCCGCGCAATCATCCGCGCCCCGGCTGCGCAAGGCGGACTTATCGGTCTGTGGATTGATTTTCGCGAAGCGGAGGGCCGCGACGTGCGCGGCAACGGAAAACGGATGCCTTCGGCGGCGTTACGACGTATGATGCTCACGCAATGGAGCGGCGATGAATAATCAGGCGATAATGCAGGTCAAGCTGATCGATTACGCAAGCGCGCCGCTGGAAAAGCTCTACGCCGCCTTCCGCACCTGCTATTCCGCCGACACTCCGATCGAAATCTGGCAGAAAATCGAGGCGGAAAA
>DAHZDR010000016.1 GCA_027403435.1 Deltaproteobacteria bacterium | reverse complement strand
GCGCATCCGCGATTTCGACCTTTCCGCAAGCGCCGCGGCCGCGCTCGCCGCCACGCCGCCCGCGGCATTGCCCGCGATTCTTGCCGCGCTCCCCGGCGGCGCGTTTCTCGCCCACGCCGGCTCCGGCGTGGCGCGGCTTTTTCTTGACGCTTCGGACGCCGGCGAACTCGGCCGGATCGTCGCCATGCTGCGAAATTGCGCCCGTACCCTCCGCGGCCATCTGCGCGTTTTGCGCGTCACGCCCGAATTGCGCGGGAATCTGTCCCTGTTCGACGAACCGCCGGCTCCCGCAATGACCCTGATGCGCCGGATGAAAACGACCTTCGACCCACCCGGCATATTCAATCCCGGATGCTTCGTCGGGGGACTCTGACTGTGCCGATGGCGACCGCGCCTGAATCGCCCGCTTCAGCCGGCGTCCGGGCGCCGCACGCGCGGCCCGTGCGCGACGTCGTCGATTACGAACTGCTGTTCGACTGCGTCCATTGCGGACTCTGTCTCGAAGCCTGCCCGACCTACGTGGTCACGCGCGCCGAGATGGATTCGCCGCGCGGCCGCGTTTACCTGATCAAGGCGCTGGCGGAGGGAACCCTCGCGCTCGACGCCGACGCCGTGCGCCATCTCGACTTGTGCCTGGGATGCCGCGGATGCGAAACCGCGTGCCCGTCGGGCGTGCATTACGGCAAACTGATCGGGCGCGCGCGCGAATACGTCAACCACAACGCGCGCCGGCCGCCGCTGGAGCGGATCCGCAATTGGCTGATCGCGGCGATTTTCCCCTATCCCGCGCGGCTCCGGATCATGCTCGCGCCGCTGCTGGCCATCGACCGGATCGGGATGCGCCCGCCGCTGCGCAGGCTCGCGCCCGCCGCGCTGCGCGACTGGCTCGACCTGATTCCGCCGCGATCGGCGCCGGCGCCGTTATTCCCGGCCACCCTGGCGCCCGCCGCCGATTCCGCGCCCGCCGCCGTCGTGCATCACGGATGCGTGGCGCGGGCGCTGGTCAACGCCGAAAATCTCAACACTGAAGGCGCGCTCGCGGCGGCGGGCTATCGCGTCGCGCGGATCGAACGCACGGTATGCTGCGGCGCGCTCGATTTGCATAACGGCAATTTCGCGCGCGCGCGGCGGTTCGCCCGCGCCAACGTCCGCGAACTGGCGCGGCTGGGCGACGCCGCGATTCTCTCGGCCGCCTCCGGATGCGCCGCGATGATGGCCGCCTACGGCGATCTGCTTGCCGGCGATCCCGAATGCGCGGCGCCCGCCCGCGCGGTTTCCGCCCGCGTCGCCGATCTCGCCACCCTGCTGCTGGCGCGGAACTATCGCTTCACGCGGGAGTTTCCCGCGACCGTCACCTATCACGATTCCTGCCATCTGGCGCATGGACTCGGCGTCCGCGAGGAACCGCGCCGGGTGCTGCGCTCGATTC
The DNA here is from genome assembly GCA_027403435.1 of Deltaproteobacteria bacterium. Taxonomy (GTDB): domain Bacteria; phylum Desulfobacterota; class Binatia; order Binatales; family Binataceae; genus JADMIL01. Next base: position 115 of record DAHZDR010000016.1, on the reverse strand, counting down.
CGGGCGTAACGCTGGTCGAGTTGAACGAAGCGGACCTGTGCTGCGGTTCGGCCGGCAGCTACAACCTGACCGAGCGCGCGATGGCGCGCGAATTGGTCCGCCGCAAGGCCGATAA
>DAHZDR010000166.1 GCA_027403435.1 Deltaproteobacteria bacterium | reverse complement strand
TCGTCCAGGAGTGGCGATGGATGCCGAGGGCGCGCCATTCCACGCCGCGGAAAATCCACGAGAAAAAATCGATGACGCGCCGGAAACCAAGATTGCCGAGCGCCGCCAGCACGCCGACCGCCATCGCCAGCAGAATCGTCTCGAGATATTCGAGCTGATCGACCCGCAACGACAGCGATTCGGGAGGCACGAGCGGCCGCGGCGGCGCCGCGGTTCCCGCCGCTGAAGATTGCACCGCCATCAGGAAATGCCAAGGAAGCGATGAACCACGCCGAGGAACTCCGCCAGTTGATCGTGATGGACCCAGTGGCCCGCGTTCTTGATCGTCGCCAGTTCCGCCGAGCGAAAGGCGTCGAGCCGTCCGTCATGCTCCCAATCCCCCGCCCATGACGAATCGCCGCGCACCACCAGCGCCGGGCATCGGATTCGCGACCAAATCTCCATTGCGTCTTTAAGGTTGAACAGGAACGGCGAAGTCGCGCGGGTGTAATTGTCATACTTCCATGAAAAAGTTCCGTTTTCGTTGCGCCTGACGCCGTAAATCGTCAAATGGCGCGCCAAATCGGCGCCCAGATGCGGGTTCGCCTCGCGCATCCGCGCCATCGCCTGCTCAATCGTCGGATATTCGCGCGGCGTGCGCTGCGCCAGCGCCAGCATGTCGCTCACCCAATGCTCCATGCGCTCGTGCGCGGGAGTCTCGCGGATCATCGCGCCCGGCGGTCCCAGCCCTTCGATCGCGACGATCGCCTTGACCGCTTCGGGAAAAACGCCCGCGCGCTGCAGCACGACGCCGGCGCCGAGCGAATGACCGATCAGGGTGACGGGGCCGCGCGGTTCGAGCGCGTTCATCAGTTGGCCCAAATCAAGCACATGATCGGTGAGCGAATAAGCGCCGCCAATCGCCCAATCGGAGTCGCCATGGCCGCGCAGATCGGGCGCGACAACGTGGAAATGACGCCGCAGATCGAGCGCGACAAAATCCCAATTGCGGCAATGATCGCGGCCGCCATGGACCAGAATCGCGAGCGGCAACTCGTGATTACCCCAATCGACGTAGTGCAATTTCAGTCGCTGAGAGTAGAAAAAATGAGACGTCGGACCGATTATGTCAGCCATTCCCGCTCCAATTGTGCTTCAATCAATATCCGCAAATCTAGCGGACGCGCGCCGCAAGTAGTAGCGCCATCACCGCGCCCGCGTGAAACCGGCGCCGGCGGGAGTTTTCTCCATCGCGGCGAGCGCGGGACGGACGGCGGCAACCGTCTTCACTGAAGCGCCTGATACACCTCATCGAACGCGCCGCTAAGAGTTCGCACGATATAGTCCACTTCAGCGTCGCCGATCACGAACGGCGGCGTCACCATCACGCCGTCGCCGCCCGTCTTTCCCGCCATCCCAACGGTCGGATAGACGAACAGGCCATGCTTGAGCGCGGCGCCGATCACCTGCGCGGCCACTTTTCGCGACGGCGGATACGGCGTCCGCGCGGCGCGATCCCGCACCAGTTCGATTCCCCAGAACAGTCCCGTGCCGCGAATATCGCCAACCATCGGATGGCCCGACAGGGTTTCCTTGAGCTGGGCGCCGAGCCGCGCGCCGATTTCGGCGGCATGCTCGACCAGCCGTTCGCGCTCCATGATCTCTAGCACTTTATCGGCAACCGCGCAGGCCAGCGGATGACAACTATAGGTATAGAACATGAAATCCGCGTGCAGCCGTTCGCATTCGGCGACCAGGTCTTCGCGCGCCGCAATCATGCCCATCGGCATATAGCCGCCGGTCAGCCCCTTGCCGCCGACCAGAACGTCGGGAACGACGTTCCAATGCTCGACCGCGAAACGCCGTCCGGTGCGGCCGAAACCGGTCATCACCTCGTCAACGATCAGCAGGATTTCATGTCGCCGGCAGATTTCGACGATGCGCGGCCAATACTCCTTGACGGGCGGGACGGCGCCGCCGGTCGCGCCCATCATCGGCTCGGCGATAAAGGCCGCGATCGAGTCGGCGCCGTGGCGTTCGATTTCCGCTGCGAGCGCCTGTGCGCAATCCAGATCGCATCCGGGATAGCTCTTGTCCCACGGGCAGCGGTAGCAGAAAGAGGGCGGAATATGCGGCCAGTCGAACAAAACCTGCTCGTAGTCGGCGCGCCGATTCAGATTTCCGCCAACCGAGAGCGCGGCGAGCGTATTGCCGTGATAGGAGGTCCAGCGCGAAATTATTTTCTTGCGTCCCGGATGGCCCTTGACCTTCTGATACATGAGAGCGAACTTGATCGCGGCCTCGACCGCCTCGGAGCCCCCGCTGGTGAAGAAGAAGCGGTTCAGCCCCGGCGGCGTCCAGCGCGCCAGCCGCGCGCACAGCCGTTCGCGCGCGGGCGTGTTCCAGATCGGCAGGACATAATTGACGCGGGCGGCCTCTTCGGCCATCAGCCGCGCGATCTCTTCGCGCCCCTGTCCGATGTTGACCACCACCGCGCCTGACGCCGCGTCGAGAATCCGCGTCCCGCCGCGCGGATGGAGCCAAGGCCCCTCGGCGCGCTCGATCATGAGCGGCTCGTACGGCCCCTCCATGAACATCGCGTTATGCCGATCGTCCGCCATCTCCGACCTCCAGCGTTACCGCGCGCCCGGCGCGCTCCAAACGACCTGTCATGGCCGTGCGACAACCGTTGTCCGGCGCGGCGCGACCTATTTGATCGCGCCTTCCGCGCGCCAGCGCTCGATATCCGCCGCCGAATAGCCAAGTCCGCCGAGAACCTCCCCGGTATGCTGTCCAAGTTTCGGCGCCAGCGAGCGGATTGAACCGGGGGTCTCCGAGAGCTTGACCGAAATTCCGACCTGCTTGACCTTCTCGCCGGTCGGCGTTTCAACCTCGACGATCATGTTGCGGGCGCGAATCTGCGGATCGTTTTCAAGTTCGTCGAGCGTCAGCATCCGGCCCACGCAGATATCGGCCTTGATCAGATGCTCGTACCATTCGTCGCGCGTGCGGGTTTTGAAGACGCGCGTAAAATG
>DAHZDR010000162.1 GCA_027403435.1 Deltaproteobacteria bacterium | reverse complement strand
CGGGATCGATATTCGTGACCACCGCGATCGTCGGCATCAGCAGCAGAAACGAAGCGTCGCTTTCGTCGGCCTCGGCGATCATGTAATCGCCCCGTCCGAGCCGCACGTTGGAGCCGTGGGCGCGCAGATTTCCGCCGATCGCCACGGTCGGATCGAGACCCGCTTCCTCGAGAATCAAGCCGGCCAGCGAGGTCGTGGTGGTCTTGCCGTGCGTCCCCGCGATCGCGATTCCCACACGCGCCATGCGCAGCAACTCGCCGAGCATCTCCGCGCGCGCGATTACCGGAATTTTCGCGGCGCGCGCGGCGACGACTTCGGCATTGGAATATTTCACCGCCGACGAAATCACCACCGCGTCAAGCCCGGGCGCCAGATGGCCCGGATGATGCCCGCGATCGATTTTCACGCCCAGCGCGGCTAGGCGCGCGGTGGTGGCGCTGGCGTGCAAATCGCATCCGCTGATTGCGAAGCCGAGGCGGTGACACAACTCCGCGATTCCGCTCATCCCGGCGCCGCCGACGCCGACGAAATGCAAGCGGCGCGGCCGCGTCAACAAGCCCGTGGCGATCCCGCTTTGCTTCATGCGGCCGCGCGCTCCCCACCGGCCAGGTCAAAGCAGATTCGGGCAATTTGCGCGGCCGCGTCGGGATATGCGGCCGCGCGCGCCCGCTCGCCCATCGCGATTAGCCGGGACGGATCCGCGGCGATTTCGCGCAAGCACGCCGCCAGATTTTCACCCAGGCGATCGTCGTCAATTACGATTATTGCGCCGCCAAGGCGCTCGATCGTGCGCGCATTCAATTCTTGTTGTCGATCCCGATGAAACGGATAAGGCACGAACAGCGCCGGACGGCCGGCTAACGCCAATTCCGATACGGTCATCGCTCCGGCACGCGCGATCACGAGATCGGCGCGATCTAGCGCCAACGCCATATCATCGATAAACGGCGCCACTTCCGCGACGACCCCCAGATCGCGATATCCAGCCGCTGTCAACTCCGCGTCAACCCCTCCGGTCTGATGGACAACCTTAAATTTTATAACATCATTATCAAGAATTTTCAAAGCCTTTAGTACGCCAAGATTAAGTCTATGCGCTCCGCTTGAACCGCCTAAAACAAGGATTTGAATTGGAACGGCGATTTTTCGCAACCGTCCCGGAGTGAACCGCAGGCGCACCGGATTACCCGTGATCGCCGCCCGGCCAGCCGGGAAGCACGCGGCGGTATCGGCGAACCCGACACAGATCTGGCGGGCAAAGCGCCACAGGAGGCGATTGGACAATCCAGGTCGCGTATTTTGCTCCATTAACACAAGCGGAATCCGATCGATGATCGCGGCGACCGCGGTCGGCGCCGAGGCGTAACCGCCGGCGCTGACCACCAGGTCGGCGCCGAATTCGCGTAACATCCGGCGCGCCCGGCCGATCGCGGCGAGAAATTCCCGCAATGCGCGCAGTCGTGACAGCGGATCCTTGCCGCGCAGGCCGTGCACCGGAAATAATTCGTAACGCAAGC
>DAHZDR010000154.1 GCA_027403435.1 Deltaproteobacteria bacterium | reverse complement strand
GCGTCCAGTTCGGGACCTGGCGACCCGCTTTGGGCGTGATGGCCAAGAACTGGCCCTTCTCGTGGATTTGATCGACAAGCCGATCGGCGGCGTCCGCATTGTCCCGCGCCACAAACGCCCGGATGTCCGTAAGGTCGGCTTCAGCCAGCTTTGAGGGGTTAGAGAGACATTCATCGGTGCGACTACAATCAGGTGGCTTTATAGGAGCGATAGCGAAATTCGCTAATCTTTGACATCAAGTGAAGCGCCGCCAAGCCGCTCGTTTCAAGCTGGGGAGTCAGCTTAAAATTTCCCCGCTCGACCTCAGCGAGCGTCGCCGCGACGGCGCTCTGTTCCCATAAGCGGCGCGGCGGCGGCTCGCGGGTCCGAGCGTCAGTTGGCGGGCAGGGGCGACGGCGTGGGCAGCGCGAAATTTTTGGGACTCGGCGGCGGCGGCGGCTTGCTCCGGACGATTTCGACCTCGTTCGAAGGCAGGCTGCGATAGCCGTCGGAGGTCTCCTCGATTACGACGTAACTATAGCCCTCGCCCAGCTTCGTTTCGTTGTCGAGATAGGTGAATTCGCGCTGAATCTGTATGCGCTCCTGATCGGTCACGGGAATTTCGACCAGCGGCGTCATCGGACCGCCGCCAGCCGCGCGCAGGATCACGAAATCGCTGAGATCGTACATAATATTGCCGTTTGTGTAGTGGGTTGGGCGCGGCCACGCGAGCTCGATTCCACCCGGCGCGGCGCTGGCGCGCAAATTGAGGATGCGCGCCGGAAGGACCTGCCCGGGCGCCAACGGCTCGCTCTTGACGCCGCATCCGGCGGCCGCGATCGCCGCGGCGATCGCCAGCGGCCAAATCGTCCCGCGCATGAAGCGCGGCTTCATTGCGGCCGCTTCCGTGGGCGGGGCGGACGGACGTGAGCGGCCAGTTTGGCGATTCGGGCGCGGACGGTTTTCGGCGCCGGTCCGCCGATCAGCGCGCGCGCCGCAATCGAGCCGGCCGGATCGAGCGCCGCAATCGCGTCGGGTCCGAATTTCGGGGAATAACGTCGCAGGTCGTTGAGCGTCAGATCCTCCAGCGACTGGCCGGCGGCCGCCGTCTCCCGCACCATCGCGCCGATCGTTTCGTGCGCTTCGCGAAATGGCGCGCCGCGCGCGACCAGGTATTCGGCCAGGTCGGTCGCGAGCGCGAATCCGCCCGCCGCCGCGCGCATCACGGGCGCCTTGAAGGCCAGCCGCGGCCAGAATTTGGCCAGCAAATCCAGCGCCGGCTTAAGCGTGTCGAGCGCGTCGAAAACCCGCTCCTTGTCTTCCTGCAGATCCGAATTGTAGGCGAGCGGCAGTCCCTTGAGCGTGACCAGCAGCGCGACCAGATCGCCGATCACGCGGCCGGCCTTGCCGCGAATCAGCTCGAGCAGGTCGGGATTCTTCTTCTGCGGCATCATCGAGCTGCCGGTCGAAAACTCGTCGGGCAACTCGGCGAAGCCGAATTCGGCGCTGGTCCAGAGGATGATCTCCTCGGCCATCCGTGACAGATGCACGGCGAGCAGCGCGGCGGCGGCCAGAAAATCAACCGCGAAATCGCGATCGGAAACCGCGTCGATGCTGTTCTCGGCGATCCGGGCGAAAGCCAGCTCCCGCGCCACCATCGCGCGGTCGATCGGCAACGTGCTGCCCGCCAGCGCGCCCGCCCCAAGCGGCATTACGTCGGTCCGCGCGCGCGCCTGCGTGAAGCGTTCGTCGTCACGCGCGAACATCTCGACATAGGCGAGCAGGTGATGCGCCAGGGTGACCGGCTGGGCGCGTTGCAGATGGGTATAACCGGGCATCACGGTTTCGACGTGATCGCTGGCGACGGCGAGCAGCGCCGCCCGCAAGCCGCCCAGCCGCGTGCGGAGCGAATCGATTTCGTCGCGCAAATAGAGCCGGAAATCAAGCGCCACCTGGTCGTTGCGCGAGCGCGCGGCATGGAGTTTGCGGCCGGGGTCGCCGATCATTTCGGTCAGCCGCCGTTCGATCGCCAGATGAATATCTTCGTCGGCGAGCGCAAAACGAAATTCGCCGGATTCGATTTCGGCGCGGATTTTCGTCAGCCCGGCCACGATTTCGCGCGCTTCGGCGGGTTTAAGCAGGCCCACCTTCGCCAGCATCCGGGCGTGCGCGATCGACCCGCGGAGATCGTGGGCGTAGAGCCGGCGGTCGAATGGCAGCGACGCCGTGAAGGCCTCGACTTCGGGCAGGCGTGAACGCTTGAAACGGCCGCGAATCAGATTCGGGGAGGCTCCGGACGCGTTGGCGTCGGGAGCGGAAATATCGGTATGGCGGCGCCGGCTCATCGTTGCCGAAAAGAGCTTGCCGAAACGCCAGGGAATCCACCAGCGGGCGAAAAAGAATTCACGCGCGCGGACTCATCGCGGCGCATTCGACCGGCACAGGCATCCGCGCGCCGCGCAGCTCATTGCGCCGTTCGGATGGGTGACGTGAACGTCCAGCTTGTGGCCACATTTAGGGCATTCGCCCATGCGCACGCGCGGCACCAGTTTGGGTGCGGATCGCGGCGGCTTGAACTGGATTACCTTGCCCATTGCCCGATTGGTCCGATAGCGGCGCGGGCCGCTCAGCCGCCCCGCCGGCGATTCGCCTCCAGCCGCGCCAGCGCCTTGAGCCTTAAGGCGCCCAGACGGATAAAGCCTTCGGCGTCGGCTTGATTGTAACCGCCCGCTTCTTCGAAGCTCGCAATTTCAGGATCGTAAAGCGAATTGGGCGATTTGCGACCGGCGATCCAGACGCCACCTTTGAACAGCTTTAACCGCGCAACGCCGCTTACGTTGCGTTGGCCCTCGTCGATCAGGGCTTGCAGGGCTTCA
>DAHZDR010000150.1 GCA_027403435.1 Deltaproteobacteria bacterium | reverse complement strand
TTCCTGTTCAGGGCGAAATAAAGATCAAGGCGCGGCAAGACCGTAATTTTCCGAACGCTAAAACTTTTCAGAGCAGACTGGGCGCAAAGTCCAGGTTGCTAGGAAAAATCAGAACGTACTGCGCTGACCGTCCTGATTATGCCGATGTCGCCGCAATGTGCGAGATCACGCCACCCGAGACCTCTGAGATCTCGAAAGAACAGCACGTCCGCGATCAAATTAATGGGTACGTTTACCTAGCGAAGTCGGGAAAATTTTTCAAGGTTGGTCGCACCAATTCAGTCGGCCGGCGCCAGTATGAATTAAGAACTCAGTTACCTCAGAGGTTAGAAATCGTTCACGTGATCCGCACCGATGACCCAGCGGGTATTGAGAAATACTGGCATGATAGGTTCGATGCAAAGAGAAAGAACGGCGAATGGTTCGATCTGGATATTGAGGATGTACGAGCATTCAAGCGACGAAAATTTCAGTAGCCACAGCTAGTTGTTTCAAGATTCTCCAAGGCAGAGCGATTGGCAACCGCCTCCCCTACCTGAAGTTCGTAAGAATCAGATTTTCTCTAATACGCTTTTGCGAAGAGGGCGCGCTCCGAGGCCGGCTCGGCGCAAACGACGCATTGGCCCGGCGATAGCGACTGATTGAGCGGAATCGCGCGGCAGGTCGCGCGCGTCTCGTCGCGAATCTTCGTTTCGCATTCCGCCCGCCCGCACCAATAAATATCCGCGAATCCGCCTCCGCCTTCGCCCGCCATCTGTTCCTGAAGCCGCGCGTAGCTAGCCACTGAATGCGTATTCGCGGTCATCGCGGCGCGCGCCTGCGCCAGCAAATTTTTCTGGATTTCGGCGAGCATCGATTGCGCATGGCCGGCGATTCCGTCCAGTGACGCTTTCGATTTACCCGCCGCGCCCGGAATGTCCCGCCGCGCCATCACGGCCTCGCCCGAAGCGACGTCGCGCGGACCGATTTCGATTCGTAGCGGCACGCCGCGCATCTCCCAGTCGTTGTACTTGAAGCCGGGAGTCAGGCCTTCGCGATCGTCGAGTCGAACGCGGACGTTCGCGTTTTCGAGCTCGTTCAGCGCCGCGCGCGCCGCGTTCAGCACCGCGTCGCGATCGTCGGCCTTGCGCCAAATCGGCACGATCACGCCCTGCGTCGAGGCGACCGCCGGCGGCAGGCGCAGGCCCTGGTCGTCGCCGTGGGCCATGACGATCGCGCCGAGCAGCCGGGTCGAAACGCCCCAACTGGTCTGCCACGGATGGACCATCTGGTTGTTTTCGTCGAGGAAGCGGATTTCGAAGGCGCGCGAGAAATTCTGGCCGAGGAAATGCGAGGTGCCGCATTGCAGCGCGCGTCCGTCGCCCATCAGCGATTCGATGGTGTAGGTCTCTTCGGCGCCGGGAAAGCGTTCGGCCGCGCTCTTGCGTCCCGCCACGATCGGAATCGCCAGAAAGTCCTCGGCAAACTTGCGATAGACCTCGAGCATCGTCAGCGTTTCGCGCTCGGCCTCTTCGCGCGTCGCGTGCGCGGTATGGCCCTCCTGCCAGAGGAATTCCGCCGTGCGCAGGAAAATCCGCGTGCGCATCTCCCAACGCACGACGTTGCACCACTGATTCACCATCAGCGGCAGGTCGCGATGCGAATGGATCCACTGCGCGAACATGTGATTGATGATGGTTTCCGAGGTCGGCCGGACGATCAGCGGCTCTTCGAGCTCCTTGCCGCCGCCGTGAGTGACGACGGCGACCTCGGGCGCGAAGCCCTCGACGTGCTGCGCCTCTTTTTTCAGGAAGCTTTGCGGGATGAAGAGCGGGAAATAGGCGTTGCGCGCGCCGGTCTTTTTGATGCGGCGGTCAAGCTCATCGCGCAGCGCCTCCCAGATCGCGAAGCCGTCGGGGCGGAACACGATGCATCCGCGCACCGGCGAATAGTCGGCCAGTTCGGCGCGGAGCACGATATCGTTGTACCAGCCTGCGAAATCCTCGCTCCGCGGCGTGATTTTCTTTTCGTCCTGCTTGTCGGCCATGCTTATGCGGCGTCAGCCCTCTTTCGGATTACGCCGCATCTTATACGGATACGCGCGCGGGCGCATCGCCCCGGCGCGGCTTTCGGCAGCGGGCGCTCCCCGATTTCGCAAGGCTGGCGGCAACCCTTAAGCGCGGCGGCTTGACCCGTCATCGGCCGCAACTCCTTGACGCGCCCGCGGTCGCTGGATTCAATCGAAAGGTCGCCTGAGCGCCCCGCGCCTGGACGACGGGCGCGCCGGATCGCGACAGCCTCGGCGCGCGGGCGGCGCCAGCGCGCGCCACGGAGATTTCGCATGACATTGACCCGTCGCTTACGAGCTTTCCTCGTTGTCGTCATTTTCGCGAGCGCCACGACGTTCACAGCTTCTTCCGGCGTCCGCGCGGCCGATATTTCCGCGCCGCCGCAGCAGCGCACGATCCGCGTCAGCGGCTCGGGCCAAGCGCAGGCCGCTCCCGATTACGCCACGCTCAGCCTCGCGATCGAAACCCATGCCGCGACTGCGGCGGAGGCCGCCGGCCGCAACGGCGAACTGGCGCAAAAGGTGGCCAACGCGCTTAAGGCCAAGCTCGGCGACAAAGGCAAAACGTGGACCGGCGGCTATTCGCTCTATCCCGAATACGCCGACGCGAACCGGCCGAACGCCAAGCCCGTGGTGGTCGGCTATCGCGCCGAAAATTCGATTACGGTCGAAACCGGGACGCTGGATTTGGTCGGACCGCTGATCGACGCGGCGATCCGCGCCGGCGCCAATCAAATCAATTCGCTCGACTTCAATTTGCGCGACGAAACCCGCGCTCGCAGCGAGGCGATCGCCCGCGCCGCGCACGACGCGCAAACCCAGGCGCAAGCGCTGGCCAACGCCCTCGGCGTCAAACTGGGATCGATTCTCGCCGCGACCACGCAAAGCGAAATCGGCCCGCGCCCAATCATGGTGCGGGCCATGGCGATGTCGGCGGTTTCGGCGCCAACGCCGATCCAGCCGGGGCAGATCACGGTGCCCGCGACGGTCGCGATTACCTACGAAATTCAGTAGACGACCCTCGCGCGCCCGGTCATTTCGATATAATAAATGATGTACGTGACGAATCAGGGGCCATCATGCTGAAGCCTGGCGATTCCGCGCCGCCCTTCGATTTGCCGTGCGCCTTTGACGGCAAGTTGAGCCATCTCAGCCTCGCCGGCATCCGGTCCGAGCTGGTGGTGCTGTTTTTCTATCCGCGCGATTTTTCCTTTGTCTGTCCGACCGAGGTAATTGGTTTCCATAAGGCGCAGCCGGCCTTCAAGGCTGAGCACACCAGCATCGTCGGCGTCAGCGTTGACGACGCCGAATCGCATCGCCGATGGGCGGCGGAGTTGGGCGGCGTGAGCTATCCGCTGTTGGCCGACGCCGAGGGCCGCCTGGCGCGGGCGTACGGCGCGTTTGACGAAAAGGAACAGGTGGCGTTGCGGGCGACGTTCGTGCTCGATCGCGCGCGGACCGTCGCCTACTGCGTGGCCAGCCCAATCAACGTCGGCCGCAGCGTAAGCGAAACGCTCCGTGTCGTGCGCGCGATTGGCGTCGGCCAGCTATGTCCGGCGGATTGGGAACCGGGCGCCGACTTCGGCCCCGCCGATCGTAAGTTCTGACTCGCGTGGCCGCGCTCAAACCCGAAGATAAACGCCGCACGTTCGAGCGGCTCGGCAACGTCCGCGAAATCGTCTTCGGCATCCAGGACGGCGTGCTGACCACCGCCGGCGTGCTGGCGGGATTGAGCGGCGCGGTTGCGAACCGCTCCCAAGTGATTCTCGCCGCGCTCGCCTCGACCGCCGCCGGAGCGCTCTCGATGGGCGCCGGAGCCTACCTCGGCACGCGCGCCGAAACCCAGGTGCTGCGCAACGAACTCAAGCGCGTGCGCCGCGAATCCGAACGCCAGCCGTATCTCGTTCAGGAAGAATTGCTGGCCGCGCTCGCCCGTGAAGGCCTTTCGCGCGAAGCCGGCTATCGCGTCGTCCAGTTGCTCAGCCGCGTGCCGGCGGCGCTCTTTTCCACCGCCGAGCAAAAACTATACGGACTCTCGGACGCCGCGTTCGGCAATGCGATCGTTGACGGCCTGCTGATGGGCGTGGCGTTTCTCGCCGGCGCGCTGGTGCCCCTGCTGCCGTTCCTGATGATCGCCTCGGTGCGCGAGGGTCTGATCGCCGGAATCGTGACGACCGCGCTGGTGCTGTTCGCCGTCGGTTACATCTTCGAAGGACTGCTGGCGGGCGAGCGATCGCCGGCCGTCGCCGGCTTGCGCTTTCTTGCGATTGCGCTCAGCGCCGCCGCGATTGGCTATGTAATTGGTCTTTTGATTGCGCC
>DAHZDR010000136.1 GCA_027403435.1 Deltaproteobacteria bacterium | reverse complement strand
CAGCCGCTCGCGATCCCGGTCGTCGTTGGCGCTCGACAGCCGCGGACAATTTTCGCCCAGCCAGCGGATGCTCACGGCGTCCTCAAGCGCGCGGCCGTCGCCGTCCGCCGCCCACGCGCCTTGGCTGAGCACGGTGAAATTACAGAATTTGCGGCCGCAGTTGCGGCAGGTGAACGCCAGCCGCGAGCCGCGCGCCGCCGACCAATCAAGCATCTTCACCCGGAAATCATGGGTGCCCCAAGTCGTGTTCGCGAGAGCCATGGTGCGGATCCTCCTGCCGGTTGCGAGTGAATCAGGCCGCGGTCCCAGCGGCGGATCTAAATATCTAACGCGCGGCCGCGCGATTGCGCGCCTTGCCGTTTTTCAATGACGGGTCGAGCTCGATTTTGATCGATTGCCCGTTGAGGACGCTGTTGTTCAGCAAGCTGTAGGCGACCACGACGTCGGAGACCGCCGCCATCTCGACGAAACCAAACCCGCGGCATTGCCCGGACGTCCGGTCGGTCACCGCCAAAGCGCCGGTCGCTCCGCCGGCCGTGGCGAAATGACGGAGCAAATCGCTGCTCGTAACCGAACTGGCAAGATTGCCAACATACACCTTGGGCATAAAGCGGCCTCCTATATCGTTCAAGCGGTTCGGATTGTCCCGGCGAGGCGATCGTCGATAGTCCGGGAAACGGGCCGAATCCGAAGGGCGAGCCAAGCTATTCTATGCCCGCGGCCGGGATAAGTATATGCGCTCCAGTCGCGGGCGCGTTTCGAGGCGGTGTTTTGGCCGCGCCGGGCGGCGGCGCGGGGTGATATCATTTGCCGCGCGAAACGCATACAATGTCGATTGTAACGCTTGGACGTTCCTATACGTTGACTCGGGAATAAGCCCGGGTTTCCTGCTCGGAGCTACCCGGCAAAACCTTCGGAGGGCAATCGATGCCCAGCAAATTGTACGTAGGCAATCTGGCCTACTCGGTCTCCAATGACGATCTCCATGAGCTGTTTTCGCAAGCCGGCCAGGTGCAAAGCGCCACGGTGATCACGGACAAATTCTCGGGACAGTCGAAGGGCTTCGGCTTCGTCGAGATGACCACGGCGGAAGAAGTCGCGCAGGCGATCAGCCAGTTCAACGATACCGACCTCAAGGGCCGCAATATCAAGGTGAACGAAGCGCGCCCGCGTGAATCGAGCTTTGGCGGCGGCAACCGCGATCGCAACAGCGGTGGCGGCGGTGGTGGCGGCGGCGGCGCGAGCCGCGGCCGTAATCGCTGGTAAGCGGCGGGAAAAATCGGGCCGGCCCGCGCCGGCCTTTTCTTTCTCGATTGGCCAGCGATCGGATTGGGCGGCGTCGGCTGTCGCCCCGTGCTCGCAAAATGCGGACGCGGCGCGCTCAGGTCGGCGCAAACAAAGGGTAATCGGATGGAAAAACGCCGTCGAGAACAACTCCGCAGGCAGAAACAGCGGGATAAAGAACAGCGCAAGGTCCAGCGCGACGTTGAACGCAAGGAACAGCGTCAAAACGGCGGCGGCAAGGACGCCGGCCTTGACGGGATTGTTCCCGGACCGCAACCCGGCCAGATTCTCTGACTCCGCCAGCCGTTCAGCCAATTCCCGCGCAATTCGGCGGCGCGCCGATTTGCGGTCAGGTTCCCCGGCCAACCGCTTCATCCCCAGGCTGCCTGCGCTCCGTTTCGGCCGCGCCGCTTGAGCGTTCGAGTCGGGCGCGGATAAGCTCGAAGATCCGTGTATCCCAACGAAATCGCCATCGCGCCGCTGACCCGGCCGATTAACGCCGAAGTCAGGCCGCCCGGCTCGAAGAGCCTCACGAACCGCGCGTTGCTGCTGGCCGCGATGGCCGACGGACGCTCGACGATCAACGGCGCGCTGCTCAGCGACGACACGCGCCGGATGGCCGCGGCGCTCGGCGCGCTCGCTTTCGAAATCGCCAGCGACGAGCCCGCGCGGCGCATCGTCGTTGCCGGACGGGCGGGCGTGATTCCCGCCGCGAGCGCCGCGCTTGACGCCGGCGGGGCCGGCACGGCGATGCGGTTTCTTGCCGGGTTCGTGACGCTCGGCCGCGGACGCTACCGAATCGACGGCAACGCCCGCATGCGCGCGCGGCCGATCCGCCCGCTGCTCGCCGCGCTCCGCGCGCTCGGTATCGACGCCGGCAGCGAACTCGGCAACGGTTGTCCGCCAATCACGATCGATTTGCATGGCGAACAATTCGCCGGCGGCGCGGTCGCAATCGACGCCAGCCAGTCGTCGCAATTCGTCTCGGCGCTGCTGATGCCGGCGCCGTTGTGGCCCGGCGGCCTCAGGCTCAAGACGCATGGCGACGCCGCGCGTCCGTTTATCGCGATGACGCTGCGGCTGATGGAGCAATGGGGCGCCGGGAGCGCGCTCGAAAACGACGAAATCGTCGTGCCGGGCGGTCAACGCTACCATCCGATGGAGTTCACGGTGGAGCCGGACGCGACTGCGGCGAGTTATTTCGCGGCGGCGGCGGCCCTCGTCGGCGGCACGGTCGTGATTCGCGGGATCGGCCGCTCAAGCGCGCAGGGCGACGCGCGCTTTATCGATTTGCTCGCGCGGATGGGCGCGCGGGTAGAGTGGCGCGCCGA
>DAHZDR010000088.1 GCA_027403435.1 Deltaproteobacteria bacterium | reverse complement strand
AATCCGCCGTGGACCAAGAAGTACTTCCTGAAGCTGGAAGCGATCGAAGTGCTGGGCACCAACCCGTATAGCGTGCAGGGCGGCGGCCTGCTGATGGGCCAGAGCATGCTGACCGCGCAGCTCCAGTACAACTTCAACGTGATGTGAGCTAGCTGAGCTAGCCGAAACCGGCCGCGGCGGACGCCGACCACGTTCGCCGCGGCCTTTTTATTTCGGCGGGAGCCTGGCGCGGCGCGTGATTTGTTACGCGCGCCGCGCTGCTTTATGATCGCGCTCGAGGCATGTTTGCGTATGCGGCAGAATATCGAAATCAACGCTGAAGGAACGATTCTGCGCGGCTGGCTCTATCCGGCCGCTGGAGTTAAGGGCCGCGCTCCCGCGGTGGTGATGGCGCACGGCTTTTCGGCGGTCAAGGAGATGTATCTCGATCGCTTCGCGGAGGTGTTTGCGGCGGCGGGGTTGGCGGTGGTCGTGTACGACAACCGCAATCTGGGCGCGAGCGACGGCGCGCCGCGCCAAGAACTGGATCCGTGGGCGCAGGCGCGGGATTATCGCCACGCGATCACCTGGGCCGGCGCGCGGCCCGAAATCGACGCGGCGCGAATCGGCATCTGGGGTTCGAGCTACAGCGGCGGCCATGTGCTGGCGGTCGGCGCGATCGACCGGCGCGTGAAATGCGTGGTCTCGCAGGCGCCGCTGGTCAGCGGATCGCGCAATCTGCAACGGCTGATCCGCGCCGACCTGATTGCTGAAGTACGCAAGCAGTTCGACGCCGATCGCGCGGTGCGTTTTCGCGGCGAGGCGCCCGCGATGATGCCGGTGGTGGCCGAGAATCCGCTTGCGCCGGCGGCGTTGCCGACCGCCGATTCGTGGGAATGGTTCACCGCCACCGCGAAGCTGCGGGCGCCGGCGTGGCGCAACGAAGTGACCCTGCGCTCGGTGGAAATGCTGGGCGAATACGAACCCGGCGATTATGTCGCGCGCATCAGTCCGACGCCGCTGCTGATGGTAATCGCGGCCAACGACCATCTCGCCGTGGCCGACGAAGCGTTTGCGGCGTACAACCGGGCGCTCGAACCGAAACGCCTGCTGATTCTTTCCGGCGGCCATTTCGACGCCTATGTGAGCGACTTCGACCGCGCGAGCGCGGCGGCGCGGGAGTGGTTCGCGCGCCATCTCAACGCGTGAGGGCGGCGCACGGCCGGCGCGCGCGGCGCGCCGGAGCATGGTTTCCGGCGGCGTTGCTCGCGGCGGTCATCCTGACGAACCTGGCGCCGCGCGCGGCGTTCGCCAGGGCGCGGGGGAAGATTTTCATCCTGATGGTCTGGGACGGGATGCGGCCCGATCTCGCGGAGCCGCGGGATACGCCGAATCTGGCGGCGGCCGAACGCGCCGGCGTGCGTCTGGCGCGGCATCATGCGGTGTATCCCACGCTGACGATGGTCAACGCGGCGGCGCTGGCGACCGGCGGCTTGCCGGCCAGCGACGGAATTTTTGGCGACTCGATGTATCTGGCGCCGGCGCTTGACATGGCGCGCGCGCAAACGATTGGGTCGATCGGCTATCTGCTCGGCGCGCCGCTCCAACTCGAGAATACGCAATATCTGGCGGCGCTGAACGATCCGCGCGCTTTCGCCGGCCGCGTGGTCGGCCTCGCAACGGTCGCCGCAGCCGTGGAGCGCGCCGGCGGCTACGTTGGCGTGATTGGCAAGGGGGGGCCGACGCTGCTGTTCGATCCGCGCATGGGGCAACCGGCGCCGCACGAGCGGCCGGACGCGGCGCGATTCCTGTTCGTCGCGGACGATTTCGCGGCGCCGGCGGCGATCGCGTCGAAGCTTGGTCCGATGCCGCCGATGACGCCTGGCAATCCCGCTTCGATCGAGACGCGTGACGCGTGGTTCGCCCGCATCGTGATCGGACGGGCGTTGCCGGCGGCCAGGGCGGCGAGCGTGGCGGGCCGGCCCGCGTTGATCGTCTTCTGGCAGCACAATCCCGACCTGGCGCAGCATCTCGCGGGCCTCGGCACGCGGGCGGACCTGGACGCCATGGGCGCCGACGATCGCAACCTGGCGGCGATCCGCAAAGCGGTCGCGGCGCTGGGCATTGCCGATCGAACCGATTTGATGGTGGTTTCCGATCATGGCTTCGCGACGATCAAAGCCGAGGTTCCGCTGAGGCGATTGCTGAAGTCCGCGGTTCTCAAGGACGATGCGAACGGCGCGGGGGTGATCGTCGCGCGCAACGGCGGCAGCGATTTGGTCTATCTGCCGCCGGGCCTGAACGCCGCGGCCCGCGCGGCGCTGATGCGGAAGATCGTGAATTACGCGATCGCGCGGCCGTGGTGCGGTCCGATTTTCGCGCGCGATCCGGACGCGCCGCGCGATCGGCGCGGCGGCTACGCGGGCGCGGTCAACGGAACTTTCAGCGAGGCCGCTTTCGGTCTCGGCGGTTCACGGCGTTCGCCCGACCTGGTCATTTCGTTCCGGGAATTTCCGGACGAAAGCAATCGCGGACTCACCGGACCGTCGAATCCGGCGGTTGCGATCGGACCGCACGGCGATCGGCGCCGCGCCAATCATTCGGCGCCGCTGGTGCGGCCGGTCGCGGGGGTGATTTATTCGGACGCGCCGCATTTCACCACCGGGATGGGGATGCATGGCGCGCTGGGCGCGCGCGAACTGCATAACGTGGGCGCGGCGATCGGCCCGGATTTCCGCCGCGGCTACATTGACGAGCTGCCGACTTCGAACAGCGACGTCGCTCCGACCATCGAGCGTATCCTTGGGATACGGGCGGCGCCGGGCGCGAGCGGCCGCGTGATCGCGGAAGCGCTGGCGGGCGCGACGGCCTCCGCCGCGCAGCCGCGGCGGATTGACGCCACCGTCGCGGATACGGCCGGCGGCGCGCGCGTGACGATGACGATCCATCTGCTCGGCTACGCCGGACGCGACTATCCGGATGGCGTGTCGATCGAGCGCGCCGGCGCGCGCTGACGGATCGCGCGGCGCGCGAATCAGGCCGTGTCGTGCCGGGTGATGATTTGGCCGCGGGTCTCCGGCAGCGCCCAGACGAGCGCCGCGCCGGCCGCGGAAAACAGCGCGCCGATCGCCAGCGTCGGTCCGAAACCAATCAGCGGACTCAGCGCGGTGATAATCAGCGGCGTAAAAAACTGGATGCCGCGGGTGACGTTGAGCAGTAAGCCCAGCGCGGTGTTGCGAACCTGGGTGGGCAGCATTTCGGAAATCATCGCGCCGACGCCCGACCATACGCCGGTGCCGAAACCGGCGACGGCGAGCGCGGTGGGAATCAGGCCGGGCACGCGGGCGGATTGGTCCCACAGGATGGTGGCTGGCAGGATTCCCACCGCCATCAGCGCCGCGTACACGGAAAAAATCGGCCGGCGGCCAAAGCGATCCGCGAGCACGCCGAAGATTGCGTAGCCGATGAGCGCGCCGGCCTGCATCCGGATCATCAGATTGCCGCTCGCCTGGGGCGTCAGATGACGCGCGATGCGCAAATAGCTGGGCATCCAGGTGTAGGTGAACCAGTAGGCGGCGGAGTTGACCAGCAGCACCACGAACAACCGGCCGACCACGCGCTGGAACGGCGCGAGCTCGCGAATCGCGCGCCGCGTCAGGGCGGGACGC
>DAHZDR010000047.1 GCA_027403435.1 Deltaproteobacteria bacterium | reverse complement strand
AGCCGCTGCTGTTGACCGGGCCGATGCCCGGAATGTCGATTGCGCTGAGAAAGACCGCGTAGAATTTCCACGGCTTCAGACTCGCGTCGTAAAGATCCTCCCAGAGCGGAGCGTAAAACGACGAATCGACGTACATCACGCGCCGGCCGTAGCAATAGCCCTGGACCAGCGACGGAAGCTTGCGCGCGTCGATCACGTCAACGTCGCGCGCCTGCCATTTGCCCCACGACGGCTTGGGCCATCCGAGCGGCATGTCGAAACCTTCGGGAAAACGGGTTGTCGGCGGCTTCGCGTCAACCAGGGCGAGAATTTTCTTTTTGCCGAGGTCCGCGGCTTGCATCTCCGTGAGATTGGCGTTGAAGCCGAAGCGAAAATCGTCGGCGGTCGCATCGGTGCCCGTATATGGCGTGCAGCGCGCCGCCGTCGAGACGCGCTGCGATCGGCGCAGCGCCGGAACGAACACGTACACGTCCTGCGGCTTGCGCAGATCGGCGTATGAGATGACCAGGCTTGCGCTATAGCGCTGGTTTTCCGGCTCCAGCGTCATTATCCATTCGGTATAGAACTTGTCGCCCGCGCCGGGAATCGTCGCCGGAACGTCGGGATCGGTGTTGAAGCTCAACTGGCGGGCGACGATTTGGTCGGCGCCGCAATTGACGCTGCCGAAGCTGTTTTGCTCGCAGCCGGAGCCGTAAGTATCGACGAAGATATGCGGCATATAGCGATACCAGACGTCCGCCATCACCTTCCATCCGCGATGCGGCGCGGCGGGATTGGGAAAGGGCAGGCCGCCGCGATAATTTTCGATCGTCAGCGCGCCGCCGGGCAGATCGATCAATTTCACCTGTCCCGAATATTCTTCGGTCGCCGCCAGATAGTTTTTCGGCAGCGGATGCACAATCGTCGGGCCCACGTCCATTTCGACGTTCGCCGGCATCTTCCAATGGTATTGGCCCGCGAACAGCGCCCGCATCCCGTCCGGCATGAACTGACTATAGTTCCGCCAGTTTTGCACGGTGATCCGCGTGCCCGGCGGCGGCGGCGCCGCGGCGGCGCCCGCCGATGGCGCCGGCTGGGCAAGGACGCTCCCCGGCCCCATCGTCAGCAGCAGCATCGCGGCCAATATCCGTAATTTGCCCATCCCCATAATCCGCCTTTCGTCAAGGTCGGCCCGGCGCGCCCGCCGCATCCCGGCGATCACGAACCGTTGCCGCCGAACTATCGCGTTGCCGGGCGATTTTTACAAGCGCCGGCATGCGCCGGCGCGTTAATTTCCGGCGCGCGCCGGCGCGCGAAATTTTTCAGGAAAACCCGTCCGCGCGGGATCGCGCGGACTTATTCCTTCTTCGGCGAACCGTAGCTGACCGCCAATCCCGCGCGCGCGTCCGACTGGATGCCGTATTGCGGAATCGGGTAGCGCAGGCCGTTGGCCGCCAGCCGCTTCATCCCCTCGATCGCCTTGGGCAGAAAACGCGGCGGCAGCGCCATCAGCATTTCGTCGTCGAGCACGCCGCCGTAACGCCGTTCGGCGAAGCACGGAATCGACAAACTGGGTTCGCCGGTCTTGAGCGCGCGGCCCCAGGAATCGGCGCAGGCGGATTCCCCCACGACGCCCCATTCGAACTTCTTGTATCCGGCCCATTGCAGGCCGTTGATGAAGATGATCATCTGGCCGGGCGTCGCGTAAATCAGGCAGATGTCCGGCGGATCGAGGCGGCCGCTGGTCAGCGGCGACACCGCCATCGCCTCGTTGACGCCGTACGGCGCCGTGTCCATCGCGTGCTGATGGGCGGAAGAATCCTTGAGCGTCTCGTACCAGACTTTGGCCATGTTGCGGCCGGAGAGCCAATCCTCGTCGCGCGGATGGAGTCCGATAACGGCGCCGCATTGCGCGCCGACGAGATCCTTTTGCGTGATTCCGATGGTGAAGCCGAGGCGCGCGGCCTGCGCGACGATCTGATCGGTCGTATGGATCGATTTGGGCCGGCGGATTTTTGGAATCGCCTCCATCTCCGCGACCGTCTTGAACAGCTTCATGCCGATCGGCGTGGTCTTCAGCCGCAGCAGCCGGTTGAGGTCGTCAACTATTTGCGGCCAGTCGAAGGCGATCGAACCGTTGGTCGATTCCTGCTGATGTTCAGCCATCGGGGCCTGCTCTCCTTGCCGAATTTAGCGCCTCCGCCGGCCGCGCCGATTGCGCGCCGCGGCCGGCGGGCGGTTCACCCGGTTACATAGCACAACTCGCGAAAATTAGGTCGCGCGGGATCAGGCCGCGGCGCGGGCGCCGAGCGCCTGGCGCAGAAAATGGCCGGTATGCGAACCGGCCGCGGCGGCGATTTCCTCGGGCGCGCCATGCGCGACGACCTGGCCGCCGCGATCGCCGCCCTCGGGCCCAAGATCGATCACGTAGTCGGCGGTCTTGATCACGTCGAGGTTGTGCTCGATGACGATAATCGTGTTGCCGGCGTCGGCCAGCCGCCCGAGCACCGCGAGCAGTTTGCGGATGTCGTCGAAATGCAGCCCGGTGGTCGGCTCGTCGAGGATATAGAGCGTGCGGCCGGTCGCCCGGCGCGCCAGTTCGCGGGCGAGCTTGATCCGCTGCGCCTCGCCGCCCGAAAGCGTGGTCGCGGATTGGCCGAGATGGATGTAATCGAGGCCGACGTCGCGCAGGGTTTCGAGCTTCTGCCGGATTGGCGGCACCGATCCCATGAAGTCGATCGCGTCGAGCACCGTCAGGTTCAGGACCTCGGCGATGTTGCGTCCCTTGTAGTGGATTTCGAGCGTGTCGCGATTGTAGCGTTTGCCGCCGCAGACCTCGCAGGTCACGTAAACGTCCGGCAGGAAGTGCATCTCGATCCGGATAATGCCGTCGCCCTGGCAGGCTTCGCAGCGTCCGCCCTTGACGTTGAAGGAAAAGCGGCCCGGCCCGTAGCCGCGCATCCGCGCCTCCGGCAATTGCGTGAACAGCTCGCGCATATGCGTGAACAGGCCGGTGTAGGTCGCCGGATTCGAGCGCGGCGTGCGGCCGATCGGGCTTTGATCGACGTGAATCACCTTGTCGAGATGTTCGAGGCCGTCGAGGCTCTTGTAGGCGCCGGCGCGCTCCCGGCTGCCCATCAGCTTTTGCGCGAGCGCGCGATACAGCGTGTCCAGCACCAGCGTCGATTTGCCCGAGCCGGACACGCCGGTCACGCAGATCATCACGCCGAGCGGAAAGCCGACGGTCAGATCGCGCAGATTGTTTTCGCGCGCGCCGCGCACCGTGAGCCATCGGGAGCCGAGCGTCCGGCGACGGGCCGGCGTGGGAATTTCGAGCGCGCCCGAAAGATATTTGCCGGTCAGCGAATCCGGATTGGCCATGATTTCCGCGGGCGCGCCCTGGGCGACGATATGGCCGCCGTGGATTCCGGCGCCAGGCCCCATATCGACGATATGGTCCGCTTCGAGCATGGTGTCGCGATCGTGCTCGACCACCAGCACCGAATTGCCCAGCTCGCGCAGCCGCTTGAGCGTCGCGAGCAGGCGCTGATTGTCGCGCTGATGGAGTCCGATCGACGGTTCGTCGAGAATATAGAGCACGCCGACCAGGCTCGAACCAATCTGCGTCGCCAGCCGGATCCGCTGGCCCTCGCCGCCGGAGAGGCTGCCGGAGGCGCGATCGAGCGCCAGATAGTCCAGTCCGACGCCGGCGAGAAAACCCAGCCGCTCGCGGATTTCCTTGAGGATCAGCCGCGCGATCTCCGTTTCCTGCGCGCTCATCTCCGGCTTGGCGAAGAACGCGACCGCCTGCTTGATCGACATCGCGGTGACTTCGCTGATCGATTTGCCGTTGAAGCGGACGAACAGGCTTTCCTTCTTCAGCCGCGCGCCGGCGCATGCCGGGCACGGCCGCAGGTTCATGTAGGCTTCAAGGACTTCGCGGATACTGGCCGATTCGGTCTCCTTGTAGCGCCGGTCGAGCCAGGCCAGCACGCCCTCGAAGGGGCGCGCGTAGCCGTGGCGATGGCTTCCCCGCTGGTAGCTGAATTCGATCTCCTCCGCGCCCGAGCCGTGGAGTATCGCCTTGCGCACCTTGGCCGGAATCGTCTTCCACGGCAGCTCGAGGGCGAAGCCGTAATGCGCGGCGAGCGCTTCCAGCACCGGCTGCATGTGGCTCATCGCGGCCCACGGGGCGATCGCGCCGTCGGCGACGCTCAAATCCTCGTTCGGCGCCACCAGTTCCGGGTCGAAATACATGATCGAGCCGATGCCGGAACATTCCGTGCAGGCGCCGTGCGGACTGTTGAACGAAAACATCCGCGGCGTGATTTCGGGATACGAAATGCCGCATTCGACGCAGGCGAAGCGCTGGCTGAAGTGAATCTCGCCGCCGCCGTGCTTCGCCGGCGTTTCCAGCCGCTCGACCTTGAGCAGGTCCTGGCCGTACTTGAAGGCGACTTCGAGCGATTCGGCGAGGCGCCGTTCGATGCCCGGACGGATCGCGAGCCGATCGACGATCACGTCGATGGTGTGGCGCTGGTTCTTGTTGAGACTGAGTTCGTCGCCCAGCTCCACCGGCTTGCCGTCGATTTTCGCGCGCACGAAGCCGGCGCGGCGCAGGTCTGAAAGCTCTTTGCGGTATTCGCCCTTGCGATCGCGCACGATCGGCGCGAGCACATGAATCCGCGCGCCCTCGGGCCAGGTCATGATTCGATCGGCGATTTGCTGGACGCTCTGCTGGGTGATTTCGCGGCCGCAGTTGTAGCAGAAGGCGTGGCCGACGCGGGCGAACAGCAGCCGCAGATAGTCGTAAATCTCGGTGATCGTCGCGACCGTCGAGCGCGGATTGCGCGAAGTGGTCTTCTGCTCGATCGAGATCGCCGGCGACAGTCCTTCGATCGAATCGACGTCCGGCTTCTCCATCTGCTCGAGAAAGTGGCGCGCGTAGGCCGACAGCGATTCGACATAGCGGCGCTGGCCCTCGGCGTAAATCGTGTCGAAGGCGAGCGAGGATTTGCCCGAGCCGGAAAGCCCGGTGATCACCACGAGCCGTCCGCGCGGAATCTCGATATCGAGATTTTTGAGGTTATGCTCGCGCGCGCCCTTGATTACGATTCGATCCATCGGTCCGTCGTCCCGTCTAATCGTGCCTTGCGGCGCGGCCGTGGAACAAGCGTCCGGGCGGCGTCATGCGGCATGGCGCGCGGCGGCGCGGCGGTTGGCGGCGGCGCGCGCCGCATAGCGCAGCGCCGCGCGCATGCTCGCGGGATCGGCTTCGCCCCGGCCCGCGATAGCGAACGCCGTGCCGTGATCGGGCGAGGTGCGGATAAACGGCAGGCCCAGCGTGAGATTGACGGCGCGGTCGAATTCGAGCGTTTTCAGCGCGATCAGGCCCTGGTCGTGGTACATCGCGACGGCGGCGTCGAAGCCGAACTCGCCGCGCGGCCGGATAAAAGCGGTGTCGGGCGCGAGCGGGCCGAAAGCGTCGATTCCGGCCCGCCGGGCGCGGCGGATCGCGGGCGTAATCGCCTTGCGCTCCTCGTCGCCGAACAGGCCGTTTTCGCCCGCGTGCGGATTGAAGCCGAGCACCGCGATCCGCGGCTTGGCGAGGCCAAAGTTGGTGCGCAGATGCGCCTCCAGCAGACGGATTGAGCCGAAGACGCGCGCGGCGGTCAGCGCGCGCGAAACCTGCGCGAGCGGCATATGCACCGTCACCAGGACGAGCTTAAGCCGGTCGCCGCTGAACATCATGCGCCATTCGCGGACTTTCGCGAGTTCCGCGAGCAGTTCCGAATGGCCGTTGAAGCTATGACCGGCGCGATTCAGCCATTCCTTGCTGATTGGCGCGGTGACGAGCGCATCGACCGCGCCCGCTAGCGCCATCCGCGCGCCGGTGACGATATAGCGATAGGCGGCGTCCGCGCCGGCGACCGTCGGCCGGCCGGGACGATAGGCACGCGCGGCAAGCCGGCCGACGCTCAAAACGGCGAGCCGATTGCCGCGCGGCGGCGGCGTGGCGGCGTCCGCGGTGGCGCCGGTGGCCGATGCGGACGG
>DAHZDR010000113.1 GCA_027403435.1 Deltaproteobacteria bacterium | reverse complement strand
CGTATGTCCGCACTGCCAGGTGACTTTCCAGTACCGTAAACCGCAACGCTCGAAGGTGCGGCATTACGGCGAGAACGGCGCGACCCATTTTTAGCATCCGCGCCGGCGCGCTCGCGCCGCCGGCATTGCCATACGGTCATTCGCGATAGCTTGCGCCGCCGCGTGGCGTCCGGATTGGTTTTAATCGGACGCGGGCGGCGGCGCTCGCCATCGCCACCGACCGCCAATCCGCTCTCGGCGCCCGCGCGGCGAAAAAGCGCGGCCACGATACCACTCACGGCGTGGCGACAGGCGTGGCGGGCGCGCGTTGCGGCGCGCTCCCGCCCGGCGACGGTTCCGACAGCTTTGTGCCAAGCGTTGGCGCAGCTCCCGGCGATGCCACTCCGGCGCCCAACTGCGGACCGCCAGGGCGGAATTTCGACGTCTTGCCGCGGTCGCGGACCAGCATGATAGTGATTCCCTTGTAGTAGCGATCCGACTTGCCGCCGACGAAAGACCAGTTATCGCCGGGATCCAGCCACAAGCTAATTTCGGGCAGAAACGGCCCGATTATCAGATTCAGCACGCCAAAGTTGGGTTTGAGGCCGACTGCGACCAGCTTGCCGGGATAGTACCGCCATGGCTTCGGGGGATGGACGAGGAAGGCGATCTTGAACACCTTCGGATTGGGCGCGCAGTTGAAAACGTGAAAAACCACGTGGCCGACCGCGCCCGACATCACATATTGGCGAACCGGGATGATCATGGAGGCGCCGGCAAAGGTGTTGGGCGGGAAATCGAGATGCGCGCGCGTCGTGTGCGCGACGCCGCCCTTGTAAATCGTGCATTCGCCCAAGCCGGCCGGCAGATCGGCGCCGCCGGTCCGGTCCATCGATCCGTCGGCGTTGAAAAAGGTGTGCCGCGAACGAACGAAGATCGGCAACGCCGGCCCGGGCCGCTCGCGGATGGTGTCGTCCTCGATATCGGAGTCGCCGTTGAAATATCGATATTCGCCGTGGAGCGTGCACAGGCCGTCGAGGCCGCGTTCGAGCGAGAAATGAGCGTGCCCGATCGCCCGGGCGCCGTCGCCGCTGCGAATCACGTAATCGGTGGGCGGGAAGTCGATACTGGCGGCTTGCGCCAGCGATGGACCGCGCAAATTATAATGAAACAACAGAAACGCGACCGCCAAGAACAAAATCAGCCAAATTCGACCGATCCGGTTAACCTTCATGCCATCCCGACCTTTCCGCCGTCCACGATAATTTTCCGGCCGAAGCGCCAACCGCGTTCAACCGGCGCGCTTGAAGAGCCGCATCAGGCGGTCGAATGGCGCCAACGGCCGCCGCGCGACGCCGAGGTTGTCGGCGACGTGGGCCGGCGAACTCATCCCGGCCAACGCCACGCTGACGCCGGGAGTCGAGCGCACGAATTGCAGCGCCCGCTGAGCGTCGGAGTCGAAGCCGTCGAAGGCGTCGTTCAGGAGCGGCGGCAAGCCGCGCGTGAGCTGGCCCTGCAATAACGACGCGCTGGCGCATACCGCGATCCCCAGCGCGTCGGCGGCGGCAAGGGTATTGCCCATGGCGCCGTCGGGCAGGCGCTGATTACGCGCCGTGAACGCGTCGGCCATCGCCAGGTTGTACGGCAACTGGATCATGCGGAAGCGATGGTTCTGGCCGCCGACCTCCTCGGCGAGGCGCGTCAATTCAAGCAACGACAGATAGCCGCGATCGTTGGGCGCGACGCGAAACCCGTTCCAGGTCGCCGCGCCATAGACGCCGATTTGCCGGTCGGCAACCTTGGCTTCGAGCAGTTCGAAAGCCGCCCGGATGCGGCGGTTGAATTCGTCGCGGCCAACCGCGGCAAGCTGCGCCTCCGGGTTATGCAGATAGTAAATGTCGATGGTTTCGAGGCCGAGATTCGCCCGGCTCATGGCGATCATCGCCTCCAGCCAGCGCGGCGTCAGGCAATGCGAGCCTTCGACCAGATCGTCGGCGCCGACGATTCCGGGGCGGATGAAATGCTCTTCGAACCATGCGCGTGGATCCGGCGGAAACGCGCCGTCGAAGGTGATATAGCCGCCTTTGGTCGCAACGACGATCTCTTCGCGCCGGATTGCGCCGCTCGCGGCCAGCTCGGCAAGGGTCGCGCCGATCACCCGTTCGCTGCGCTGAAAGCGATAGTTGACCGCCGTATCGAGCAGATTGATCCCGCCTGCCAGCGCCGCCCGAATCGCGCCCGCGTAAGCGGCGTCGGTGGCGGCGTCGGGTTCGCCCAGATAGGTGCCCAGCCCGATCGAGGAGATCGCAACGCCGATGGTCTCGCGGTAATTGCCCGGCAAAGTGGCGAAGCGGCCCGCGTAAGCCGCCGTCCCTTGCGCCGTGGCCCGGCCTTTAAGCATCGCTGGTTCCCCTGTTGTTGCGCCGGGCGTCGCGGCCGCCGCGGCTTAACCGCGCGCGCCGCGCAACTCGATTCCGCTGGTCAGCGGTTCGTACAACGCCTGGATAATATTGCCGTCGGGATCGCGCAGATAAAACGACACGGAACCGTCGCGATGGCGCTTGAGCGGATGGACGATGTCCAGGCGATTCTCCAGCGCCCAGCGGTAACCCGCCTCGACCTCCGCGATCGTCGGCACGATGAAGCCGAGATGGTCGAGCGCCTGCGCCGAACGATCGCCGGCGGCGCCGCGATGGAGCGCCAGGTTATCGCATCCCGAGCTCAGATAGGCATTATCCGGATCGGGCTGCCATACGACGCGCATCCCGAAGACTCGCGCGTAAAAATCCACGGCGCGGGCGACGTCGGCCACGCGCAACGCCAGATGCCTCATGCCGCGGTTAGCAATCACGTTCGTCTCGTCATCATTGCGCGCGCCCCGGTCGCCCGGATCTTGCGCGGTCCCAGGTTATCATAGCCGCGGGCGCGCAATGATCGCTACGGCCGCGAGCGGTAGCCGCGGCCGCGTCAGACGGCGCGGCGAACGGCCAGCACCGCCCAAATCGGATCGCTCGGCGGATCGGTCGGCGCGGCGCGGTCGATCGTCTCGATTTGGTCGAACAGGCCGCTTTCGCTGAAATAGCGCGCGACCACCAGCGCATGCTGATCGTCGCCGCCAGCGCGCCATAGCGCGACCGCCTTGGTCGGAAACATCCGGTTGGAAAATGTGACGATAAACGGCGCGCCGGGCCGCAGCACGCGCCCGACGTCGGCGAAGACCTCGATCGGCCGCGTCAGATATTGCACCGAAACCGTCATCACCGCGCCGTCGAACGCCGCGTCGCCCAGCGGCATCCGCGGCGCGCGATTCAGATTGTGCACGACGATTTCGTCGAGCGCCGGATTGCCCTCCATCTCGGCCCGATTCAGGCCCAGCCCAACCACGCGGCGCGGCTTCAGGGCGGGCGGCAGATGCGATCGCCAACTCGACATCAGGTCGAGAATTACGCCCGCGCGCGGCAGCCGTTCAAGGTAAATTTCGCCGACTTTGGCGATCGCCGCGTCGTCGATATGCACCACCAAACGCGGGGCGCTGTAGAACAATTCGTCGTCGGATTCATCGATACGGCGAAACAAATCTTGATTCGGCGGTTGCGCCATAAGTTGCCCCGCTATGCGGTCTGAGGGAATTTAGCTGTAAAATCAGCTATTTAGCCAAAATCGTCAAGGGCAACTGGCGGCGTTGACATGTTTTGACCGCGCCGTCTAAAGTAAAACAGCTTTCCAAACCGGAGGCCCGCCCTTACCAGACGCAAGGCGCGGCCGGATACCGGAGTGATGCCATAAATGACGCGCCGCGATAAGACAAACTACGTTATTCAATCCGTCGCACATTCCCTGGATGTGCTCGAACAATTTTTCGGCGACGCCGACGAACTGGGCGTCACCGAACTTTCCAAACGCCTCAAGCTGCATAAGAACAACGTCTTCCGCCTGCTCGCCACGCTCGAAGCGCGCGGCTATATCGAACAGAACCGGGCGAGCGAAAACTACCGGCTCGGCATCAAGTGCCTGCTGTTAGGACGCCGTTATATTCATCACATGGGACTGGTGCGGCAGGCGCGGCCGATTCTCGCCGAGGTCGCGCGCCAGTGCCGTGAGAGCGTGTTGGTCGCGATCGTGCGGCGCGACGGCGCGGTGCCGCTCGAAGTCGCCGAGCCCGAGGATCGCGCGGTCAGAATCACCCCGCCGATCGGGATAACCCTGCCGCTGCATTGCACCGCGATCGGCAAGGCCCATCTGGCCTTTGACACCGAGGAACAATTGCGCGCGACACTGCCGGAGCAATTGGTCCGCCATACCGACCGCACGATCGTGGACCGCGCGGCGCTGATCGAGCAGCTTCAGGGCGTGGCGCGCGACGGCTACGCGGTGGACCACGGCGAATTTTTCGAGGACGTTTCCTCGGTCGCCACGCCAGTGCGCGACTATACCCGCTCGGTGGTGGGTTCACTCGCGGTCGCGGGACCGGCCTATCGGCTGGGCCCGGAACGGATTGGCGGCGAAATTGCGCCATTGATCGTCGCCGCCGGACGCGAACTGTCGCATCGCCTGGGCTTCAACGAATAACCGCCGTTCCTGTCATTCGCGGGCTTGACCCGCGAATCCATACCAGGTCGCATCGCCTGGGCTTCAACGAATAACCGGCGCGGGCGGATCGTCCGGCGATCG
Organism: Deltaproteobacteria bacterium; assembly: GCA_027403435.1. GTDB lineage: Bacteria > Desulfobacterota > Binatia > Binatales > Binataceae > JADMIL01. The sequence continues at coordinate 3,479 of DAHZDR010000113.1, read as the reverse complement.
CGGCGGTCGCGGCCGCGCCGATCGGCCCGATGCGGCCCACAATGGCGGCGCCCAAGGTTTGACTGGCCGTTTCGCGATTGTTACGGTCACTTGGTTCCGGATTTCAATTCCGAGCCATTTCAGAGTTTGCGATTACCGCCGCCGCAAGGCCGGCTATTCGGAGTGACCTCGCTGTGAAGATACTTGTGCCGGTAAAACGCGTGCCCGATCCCGCCACCACGATTCGCGTGCTGCCCGACGGATCGGGAATCGCGACCGATAACGTCAAATGGGTGATTAATCCGTTCGACGAAATCGCGCTCGAAGAGGCGCTAAGAATCAAGGAAAAGCAGGGTTCGGGCGAAGTGGTTTTGATTTCGGTCGGACAAACCGCATGGCAGGAACAGTTGCGCACCGGCCTGGCGATGGGCGCCGACCGGGCGATTCTGGTGAAGGCCGACAGTCCGCTCGACACCTTGGCGATCGCGCGGGTGATCGCGAAAATCGCCAGCGACGAAAAACCCGAGCTGATCATCATCGGCAAGCAGGCGATCGACGACGATTCGAATCAGGTCGGCCAGATGGTCGCGGAGCTGCTCGGATGGCCGCAGGCGACCTTCGCCTCCAAGGTCGAATTGGCCGACGGCAAATGCACCGTCGTGCGCGAAGTTGACGGCGGTCTCGAAACCATCGCCTTCCCGCTGCCGGCGGTGATCACGACCGATCTGCGGCTCAATGAACCACGCTACGCGTCGCTGCCCGGAATCATGAAGGCGCGCAAGAAGCCGCTCAACGAACTCGCCGCCGATAGCCTCGGCGTCGAGCTGGCGCCGAAACTGAAAATCAAGACGCTCAAGACGCCCGAAAAGCGCCAGGCCGGCCGCAAGGTCGCGAGCGTCGAGGAGCTGGTTCAGATGCTCCATACGGAAGCTAAGGTTATCTGAGGCGGCGCCACGCGCCGGCACAACCGGGAATTTGGACGGCGGCCGCGGCCCGCATGGGCGGCGAATCGGCGCCGGAGTGAATCGAGATGGGTGACGTACTCGTTTACGCGGAACATAGGGGCGGACATTTCCCCAAAACCACGCTGATCGCGGTCAGCGCGGGGCTTGAGCTGGCGCGCAAGCGCGGCGGGCAATGTATCGCCGTGCTCAGCGGCGACGGCGCCGCGGCCGCCGCGGCCGAAATCGCCAAATACGGGCCAAGCAAGGTGCTGGTGCTCGAAGAGCCGCGCCTCAAGCATTATCTGGCCGACGCCGCCGCCCAGGCGCTGGCCGGACTGGTCAAAAAACTCGGCGCCGAAACCGTCCTGGCGACCGCGACCGCGCTGGGCAAGGACCTGATGCCGCGGCTGGCGGCGCGGATGGGCGCGCCGATGGCCTCCGAAATCATCGCGATCAACGACGACGGCACGGTGGTGCGTCCGATGTACGCCGGCAACGCGCTCGCCACGATCGAACTCGACGGCCCGGTGCGGGTCGTGACCGTGCGCGGCACCGCGTTCGACGCCGCCAAGCCGTCCGCCAGCGCCGCGCCGATCGAAACCGTCACGCCGGAGCTGGACGCCGCCGCGCTCAAGATGGAATTCGTCAACTTCAACGAAATCAAGAGCGACCGGCAGCAGCTAAACGAGGCCAAAATCGTGGTCTCGGGCGGACGCGGACTTAAATCCGGCGAAAACTTCAAGACCGTGCTCGAACCGCTGGTGGACGAGCTGGGCGCCGCGATGGGCGCCAGCCGCGCCGCGGTTGACGCCGGCTTCGTGCCCAACGACCTGCAAGTCGGGCAGACCGGCAAGGTGGTCGCGCCGGAGCTGTACGTCGCGGTCGGCATCTCGGGCGCGATTCAGCATCTGGCCGGAATGAAGGACTCCAAGACCATCGTGGCGATCAACAAGGACGAGGAGGCGCCGATTTTCGGCGTCGCCGACTACGGGCTGGTCGCGGATTTGTTCAAGGCGGTGCCCGAGATGGTCGAAGCGGTCAAAAAACTCAAACACTGATACTTCGCGATAGGTAGCGGCAGGCAACGCAACGAACAGACTGACGATCACGGCTTGCAGTCTCCTGCTGAAACTACAGAGCGATCAATTCCATTTGAATTCCGGCGCGTTTTGGTGGGAGATCGAGCAAAGCGGCAATATCGTCGGCCGGGACGTTGGCTAATTCTTTCGGTTCGAGCTTATGAAGCCCGCCGCCGTATACGCGGCCCTCGTCGCGCAAAGTCTGTGGGTCGAGACGGCTCAACATCGCCCAAACCTGGTCTATCAGCTCGGGTCGGGAGTGGATAGCCAAGGACAGTGCGCCCTGCGGATACATCAGGAGATAAACGTTTGCCGCAGTGGCGTTCGAGCGGTTTCTGATGAATCTGAACGGATTTCCTGTAGCGTTATCGCCTCTGCCCATATAAGTGGCCACAATGGGAGCGGCGGGGCGCTCTTCCTGGGAATACCAGGGGTTACGATGCAGACAGAGATAACGGCTTGCTAATCCGCGCTCCTTTCCCTGCTCGAAATATCGCCACAATGCGGGATGGCTCTGGCGAACTGCTTCCTCCGGGAGCCTGCAATCGAGAAGAAATAGTTGTGGATTGATTATCGGGTCGCCTTGTTGATCCGCGAGTATCTCGTTGCCTGTTACATAGCGCGGACTGGGAAGAATCGGCCTGAGAAACCGCCTCGCCGATTCCAACTCGCGGCCGCCGGCCGCAGTCAGAATGAAGTAGGAATTATCCCCTGTCGCCAGCCCGCGCTTAATCGCGAAAAAATCCCCGAGAATATATCCGCCCGCCTTTCGCTGTTCTCTGGCCGGAAACCGCGTCCATTTTTTTTCGTGGCGAAGCGCCGTTAGCGAAAAGCTCCCCGTGAGCCGCGGCTTGTTCAGGGATCCTCCGAAGCTGAACTCCACCTCATGGTCGGCGCTCGGAGGCGTTTTGCGGAAACACACGACGGCTGAAGAGACCAGCGCGTCCCCGAACTGAACCTCGTTCGGATCAAAGCGATGAATCCGTAGCAGTGTGACCCTCTCGGTGAGATAGCGCTTGACCCACGAGCCGTAATTGACGTCCATGAATTCGCTCGGGATCAGCCAGATGGCAAGACCGTTCTCGGCAAGCCAATCGTGCGAGAGTACGAGAAAATAGCAATAGAGCCCGCCGAGCCCGTCAGCCCGGAGACCTGAGACGTGCTGGCAAAGCGCCCGGAGCCGCTCTTTATCTGTTACCGCAAGATGGTGATGGCGAACGTAAGGCGGGTTGCAAACAATCAGATTGAAGCGGTCATTCTCGCTCGTCGGCGCCTGCGCTCTGGTAAAGTCATCAAGATGAAACACCAAACCCGACCGGTCCCAAAGATGTTGCGCCGGCAGACCGTAGTACGGATCAACTTCGTAACCTTCGGCGGCGAGTATGTGATCGCGCGAAAGGCTGGCCAACAGCGCGTAATAGAAAGCGCCCGTGCCAAACGCGGGGTCAAGGAAACGGACCAGTCTCTGTCCCAATAG
>DAHZDR010000034.1 GCA_027403435.1 Deltaproteobacteria bacterium | reverse complement strand
GGATGATTATGCAATTTTTTTAGTCCTTAAGGCAATTTTAACTAATCGCTTGAACGCATTCGGTTTTGAGCTCAAATAAGCTTAATTGCAAGCACGGAGATGCCGCAATGACAAATTTTACGCTCGCGGCGCGACGAATTTGCATCCGCGGATTGTCGGGCGAACCGCGACTGGCGTACAGAATCGTGCCGTCTGGCGCGGCACGCCGATGGTGAGGCGGTAATTGTAAGTTGGTAATTGTTGCCGCTTCAGATTTTATCAGCGGACGCTGGGAAGGCCCGCGCATAAAGCGTAAAACTTCATATAATCGCGCCCTTTTGGCGTTTTTCTGACGATGGCATGAGAGATGCTTGCAGCCATTTCGATGAAGTCGAGCCGTCCGTATGCGCCATGGTTCTGTGAAGAGGGGAGCCGCGGTAGCGGCGGGCGCGATGATTGATTGACAGCTCGGCTAAAGCGACTATCGCCATGTACTATCGCCATTTTGGCCTGACCGGCGCGCCCTTTCAGTTTACGCCAACCGCGCGGATGCTGTTTATGAGCCGATCGCATCGCGCGGCCTTGACGGCGCTGGAATGGAGCCTCGCGCACGAGCCGAGCGGCTTCACCTTGATGGTGGGCGAGACCGGCACGGGCAAGACCACGCTGCTGGTCTCATTGCTGGCGCGTAAGCCAAGCTCGGCGCGGATCGTATGCGTGACCAATCCGCGGCTGGGTTTCGACGGAATCATCCGCGATATCCTGAGCCAACTGGGGATCGCCGCCGGACCGGCGCGAATCGACATGGCGGAGGCTTTCGCCGGCTACATGAAGGGGCTGGCGGCTGGAGATCGCGTGGTCGTGATCGTTGACGAAGCGCAGAGCCTTGACGGTGAAACGCTTGAGGATCTGCGGCTGTTCGCGAATCGGGCGGACGGCGAAGGCGCGCGGCTGCACTTCGTGCTGGCGGGGCAGCCAGCTCTGGCGCTGCGGCTCGCCGCGCCCGAGCTCCGGCAGATCAACGAGCGGATCGGCATTCGCACGGTTTTGCGGCCGCTCGATCGGGCCGAGGCCTCCGCCTACGTTGCGCATCGGGTGAACGCCTGTGGCGGGACGATCGACGGGTTGTTCGCGGCGGGCGCGCTCGACTATCTGCTCGATCGGGCCGCGGGTAATCCGCGCCGTATCAACCTGCTCTGCCACAACGCGCTGCTGGCGGCGTGGACGGCGGGCGAGCCGCGGGTCACGCTCGCGGCGGCCGGCGCGGCGGCGGCGTCCTGCGGTTTCGGCGATAGCGGTCCGCTGGGGCTGTCGCGCTGGCGCCGAAGCATGGCGAACTGGCGCTTAAACAGCCTGCGGATGGGTTCGATTCGGCCAGTGGCGGCGCTTGCGGCGATGGCGTTTTTCGGTCTGACCGCGGTTTACCTGTGGCAGAGCGCCGCGCCACAGCGGGAAGAGCCGGTGAGCGTCGAGACGGGCGGCGCGGTTGGCGACGCGGTCACGGGACATCCAGGAGCTGGCTATATTTCGATCGTGCCATCCAACGGGACGGTCGAAGCGGGCGCCAGTATTTTGCATCCGGGCACGGACGCCGCGGGCGCGGCCCGCCGCCGTTCGAGCGGGCGTCGCGATGCGGCCGCGGTGCGCGTGCGCGTGGGCGATACTCTGACCGGAATCGCGGCGCGTTACCTGGGTTCGGAAGCTCAGGTCGATCGATTGATCGCGGCGAACCCGCAGCTTGGCGACGCCAATCGGATCTATGCGGGCGAGCGGCTGAATCTGCCCGCGGCGGGCGGCGGCGCGGCCGCGCCCGAAGATGAATAGCGGGCGATGCGGACGGCAAGGGGAAATTCCAGGTTTGTCCGCCGATGGACAAGGCGCGGTTTCCGCCGTGTAACCCCCCCCACGCGGCGGGACGGTAGCCTCTCCATCGGCGGACAGTCTGAAAGCGGGGCGTCTCGTAGTCGGGCGCCGGTCGGTAGTCGAGGATGGTCTCGGCGGCTGTGGACCGGAGCCGGTATGACACGGGGCGCCTCTTATATTTTCGTATTTTCGCGCGGCGCTTCGGCCGCCAGGCTCGGACTGCCGCGACTTCAGCGCGCTTACGGATGCCCTACGCGGGCGTCGAGTTGATCGCTGATTACCGACGCCTTGCGCGCCAGACTTGAGGCGGCAAGGTAATCGCGCTGTTGGATCGCCAGGCGGGCGGCGGCGACGAAACCGCTCGCCTGGCTGTAACTCGAAGCGTCGTCGCCGCGCAGTTTTGAACGGTCGATGCGCGCGAGTTTGGCGCCGGCGTTGTTGATCAAATGTTCGGCGCTCGCGCGATCCTGGTCTTCGTTGCCGAGCGTGACGGTGGTGGCGGCCGGCGCGGGCGTCATCGGAGGCGCGGGCGCGGTCGCAACGGCGTGCGTCTTGGCGCGCGCGCGAACGCGATGCGGGGTTGGGCCGGTGGCCTCCGGCGCGCCGCGCGGCGGCGTTGGCGCGCGTTCATGTTTGAGGGCGGAGCGCGTCGCGCGGGCCGCTGGACGCGCGGGCCGCGCCGCGAACGGATTGGGCAGTCCCAACTGGGCGCATCCGGCGCCGGTGGCGACGGCCATGAGCGCCATCGCCCAAACGGTCCGGGCGTGAAATTTGCGTTGGCCGTTCATCCGCGCCTCAGTCAGTCCGGGCCGGCGCCGCCGCTTCGGTTCGATGCGCCGCCGGAATGCGGATAATCACGGTCGTGCCGACGCCCATCGCCGATTCGATATCCATCGTACCATGATGGAGATCGACGGCGCGCAGCGCGAGGGGCAGACCCAGGCCGTTGCCGTTTTTCTTGGTGGTGAAATAAAGCTTGAAAATGCGCTGAAGATTTTCGGTCTCGATACCGCCGCCGGTGTCGGCGATGCGGATTTCGACGAAGTCGCCCGGTGCGAGCGCCGTGGTCAGGCGCAGCGTTCCGCCCCGCTGCGCCATCGCGTCGCAAGCGTTGGAGATGACGTTGCGCAAGGCCTCGCCGAGCAGCGCGCGATCGACGCTGACCGTGGGCAGGCCGGAGTCGAAAGCGGTCTCGACGCGGACGCCCGCGGGCGCCGCTTGTCCGGCGACTTCGCTTAATAGTTCGTTGATCAAAATCGGCGCGAGCTTGAGCTGCTCCGGCCGCATAAACCGCATCAAGGCGTCGATCGCCCGCGACAGGCGCTCGATTTCCTGACGCACCGCGCGCAGCCGCTGATCGATCGGCGCGCCGCGCGCCGCGTCCTGGCTGAGCAACTCGAGCTGCAGATTCATCGCGTTGAGCGGATTGCGAATCTGGTGGGCGACGCCCGAGATCAGGCCGCCGAGCCGCACCAGCCGGCCCGAATAATCGACCACGCTTTCGAGTTCGCGCATCGATTCGAGATCGCGCGCGACGATCAGCAGGCCGGCCGGGTCGGGGCCCTGGCCGAGCGAGGAAATCGAAACCAGCAGGCGGCTTGGTTCGCCGTCGGAGCCCAGTTCCAGCGCGACGTCGCGCATTTCGGCGCCGGTCGCGTAGGCGGTTTCGACCATCCGGGCGAGCGGATTGTCGCGGCCCAGCAGCAGCGGCAAAGGCTTGCCCTCGGCCATCCCGCCGGCGGGCAGGCCGAGCCGCGCCTGCGCCTCGGAATTGGCGAACAGCACGGAACCGCTCGCGTCGAGCAGGATCACGGCGTCGGTAATCGAGCGGAAGATATTGATGAACTGGCCGCGCTCGGTTTCCCATTGCGCGCGGTTGGCTTTGATGCGCCGCGACAGCTCGTTGAATTTGGCCGCGAGCGTGCCGAGTTCGTCGCCGGATTGCACCGGCAGGACCTCGGCGTCGCTGCCCTCGGTGATGCGTTCGACGCGGGTCGCCAGATCGGCGATCGGCCGCAGCATCAGGCCGCCGGCGATCATCGCGCCAAGCAGGCTCAGCACCACGCCGGCGGCGCCGGCGGCAAGGATGTCGCGCACCGAGCGATGCGCCTCGGCGGCGATTAGCGCGGTCGAAAGGCCAATCCGGATGACGGCCAGCGGATGGCCGTTGACGTTGATCGCCCGGCTCATCTCGTAAGTGTGGTCGCCGGCGATCGCGTCGATGCGGCTGGGCGGCCACCATGAAGCGAGCGCCGCGCGCAACTCGCTGAAGGGCGGCGTGGCGGCGACCGCGGCGGGCGGCGGAGCGCTCGCGGGCGCGACGATCGGCGCGCCGTCGAGCGCTTCAATCCGCGCATAGACGACGCCCTTGCCAAAAGCCTGGGAGGATTCGAGCAGCGTCGCCAGCGCGGCGTCCGCGCGCATCGCGGCGGCCGGATCGCCCGCCGTGTGGGTCAGTACGCGGCGGATTTGCTCGAAGGCCTGGTTGATGAGCAAGTCGCCGGAATCGGCGAGATCGCCGACCATCACGGCCGCCGTGCGGTCGATCTGGATCGCGCTGATCGCGACGAAGGGCAACACCAGCAGGAGCAGGAAGATCGCGGCGAGTTTGGCGCGCAGGTCCATGGTCAACGGCCGTTATGCGAGGAGCGTGGCGGGCATTGATTCAGACGGCGCAAAGCGGCGGCGATTCCTCGGCGTTCGACGCAAGGCCGAAGGGGCTTGGCCGTGCCGATCCACGCTATCACGGCGGTCCACTCGATCAACCGCGCGGCCGCGTTCGCCGCGCGCGAACGGCCGCGTAATTTCCGGCGATCGCGGCGGCGCCGGGATGATTGGCGCGGCGGGGGAAGAATTTCACCCTGACGGCGGCCGGCGCGGCGATGTTATCCATGCGGGCAGGTCGGATGCGCGCCGGCCGCCCGCAATCGCATGGCGACCTCCGCCATCAGGATTTCCCCGCCCCGATCGCCCAAGCTCCCCCGATCGGGCCGCGTCCGGGCGGCCGGCCGCATCGCGGCGCCATTCGCCGCCGTGGCGGCATCATTCGATGCCGTAGCGGCGGCGTTTGCGCCAGAGCGTCGTGACATTGATGCCGAGCGTGTCGGCGGCTTCCTCGAGCGTCGCGGTTTCGGTCAGCACGCGCCGGATATGCTCGCGTTCGACCTCTTCGAGGCTGGGCGCGCGATGGCCGGGAGCGGCGGGCGGGGCGGCGGCCTCGTGATGCTCGCGGAAGATCGAATCGGGCAAATCGTCGGGCGCGATTTCGTCGCTGCGGCAGAGCACGGCGGCGCGTTCGACGGCGTTGCGCAGTTCGCGCAAATTCCCGGGCCAGCGGTAGCGCCGCAGCGCCGCTTCGGCCGCCGCGTTCAGGCGCAGGCCGGAGCGGCGGTTGCGCATCCCGGCCGCCCGGAGCATCCAGCGCGCCAGCGGAATCACGTCGTCTTCGCGTTCGCGCAGGGGGGGCACGCGCAGCGCGATCACGTCGAGGCGATAAAAGAGATCGTCGCGGAAGCGATGCGCCGCGACTTCGGCTTCGAGATCGCGGTTGGAGGCGGCGATGATGCGGGCGTCAACCTGGATGGTGCGGTCGCCGCCGATCCGTTCGAAGCTTTGCTCCTGCACGAAGCGCAGGAACTTGGTCTGCAACGCGGGCGTCAAATCGGCGATTTCATCGAGGAAGACGGAGCCGAGATGGGCCGCTTCGAGCCGGCCCGGCTT
>DAHZDR010000031.1 GCA_027403435.1 Deltaproteobacteria bacterium | reverse complement strand
TCGATTGTATTAAGCCGGGCGGCACGGCCACGATCATCGGCATGATTCCGATGGGGCAGAAGATCGCGCTCGACGGACCGAAGTTCCTCACCGAACGCAAATTCCAGGGCAGCATGATGGGCGGCAACCGGTTCCGTATCGACATGCCGCGCTATATCGATTTCTACCTGCAGGGCCGGCTGAATCTCGACGACATGATCAGCAAACGGGCGAAGCTCGAAAACGTCAACGAGGCGTTCGCGGCGATGAAGAAGGGCGAGGTCGCGCGCACCGTCCTGATGTTCGACTAGGTCCGCGCCGCACGCGCAATGAAAAAGCGCCGGCTCCTTGCGGGGCCGGCGCTTTGCGTTAGCGCGGAACGAACGAAGCGCGCGTTTACGCGTTTAGTTGATCGCGTGGTCGCGGCGGCGCAGCAGCGCGTCCACGTCGAACTTGAAGATCTTCGCGGCGTTGAGGCCGAGAATCTTGCCCCGCTGCTCCTCCGTCAGATGGCCCATCTGCCGCTCGATCGCCGACGCCGAATGAGGCCACGAACCCTCATGATGCGGGTAATCGTTGGCCCACATGAAATTATCGACCAGATTGTATTTGACCGCCAGGTCGAGGCCGACGCGATCTTCCTGAAAGGTGCAGGCGCCGTTGCTGCGGAAATACTCGCTGGGCAGCTTGGGCAGCTTCGGAAAGGCCCACATGTGATGCTTGCGGTAGGCCTCGTCCATCGCGTCGAGCGCCCACGGCACCCAGCCGATGCCGCATTCGATCGCGGCGAAATGAATCTTCGGGAAGCGCTCGATCACGCCCGACGCGCACAGGTTCGCGATCGGTTCGATGGTCGGCGACAGCGAATGCGAAACGTAGTTGATCACGGCGCCGCCGTCCTTGCGCGCCGCGCGCGGATCGCGTCCGGTCGAAATATGAAAGGTGATCGGCAGGCCGCAATCCTGAATCGCCGCCCACATCGGATCGTAAATCGGCAAATTGTAGTTGGGATGGCGCGCGTCGTAGTTGCCGAAAATCGGCTTGCACGGCAGCGTCAGGCCGCGAAAACCCAGCTTCGCCACGCGCTGGATTTCCGCGATCGCCAGGTTCACGTCGGCAGTCATGATCGCCGCCATCGGCGACATGAATTGATTGTACTGGCCGAAGCACTCCCACGCCCAGTCATTCCAGACCTTGCATTGCGCGGCGCCGAAGTCGGCGTCCTGCGTCGCCCACATCAGCAGGCCCTTGTTGGGAAAGATAATCTCGGCGTCGATGCCGTCGCGCGCGTGGTCCCTGATACGGTCGGCGGGATCGTAGCCCGACTTGTTGCGCAGCGCGTCCTCGCCCTCGAACTTGAAGGCGAACTCGGGCGCGCGCGAGCGCTGCCAGCCCTCCGAGACCATCCACTTGACGCCCTTTTCGTCAACCTCGATATGCGGCAGGCGCTTGCGGTATTTTTCGTCCATCCGCTCCTGCCACAAGCCCGACGGCTCATTGCAATGGCAGTCGGTCGAGATCATCAGGTACTTGTTCGGATCGCCGGCGCGCGCCGTGCGCGACCATCCCTGATGGCCGGGAGTTTCAAGACGCCAGCGATTATTGTCGTCAATCGTCTGATTGGTTTCCTCGATCATCGCTTCCTCCGTTATAAGCGTGGCTGATGCGTAGGATCCGTTAGGCTTTATCCATTGGAGATTATTCAGCGCTCCGCCGCTTGTCCAGCGCGCCGGCGCCGGAAAGCGCGCGGCTAACGGCCGGGCCGGCCAATTTCGCGCCGACGCGCTGGCGGTCCAGCCGCGGCCGTCAGATCAGTCCGGCGTCTTTCATTGCGGCGCGCAGTTTCTCGGCCGCCGGCGACGTCATCGGCACCAGCGGCATCCGGACTTCGTTGGCGCATTTGCCCATCAGGGCGCAGGCCTGCTTGATCGGAATCGGATTGGTTTCGAGGAACAGCGCGCGCATCACCGGCAGCATCCGGAAATGCAGTTCGCGGGCGCGCGCGAAATCGCCGTCCAGTCCCGCCGTGGCCAGTTCATGCATCTCGCGCGGCATCACGTTGGTGATCACGGCGATCACGCCCTTGGCGCCCATCGCCATCAGGGGCAGCGTCAGCGAATCGTCGCCGGCGAGCAGCGTCAGCCGTTCGCCGCAATGTTTGAGGATGTCCGCGCATTGGTCCATCGAGCCCGACGCTTCCTTGACGCCGGCGATATTGCGAATCTCGCACATCCGGGCGAAGGTTTCGGGCGCGATATTGGAGCCGGTGCGGCCGGGGATGTTGTACACCACCAGCGGCAGATCGACGGCGCTCGCGACCGCCTTGTAATGGCGATAGATGCCGTCCTGCGTCGGCTTGTTGTAATACGGCGAAATCAGCAGCGCGCCGTCCGCGCCGGCCTCACGCGCGTAGGCGGTCAGGCGAATCGCCTCCGCCGTGGAATTCGAGCCGGTGCCGGCGACCACCGGCACGCGCTGGCGCGCCTGGTCGATTACGACCTTGATAACCTGTTCATGCTCGGCATGGCTGAGCGTGGCCGATTCTCCGGTCGAGCCGCACGGCACCAGGCCGTCCACGCCCGACTGGATTTGCCATTCGACCAGTTCGCGCAGGGCTTTTTCGTCGATCGCGCCGTCGCGAAACGGCGTGACCAGGGCGGACAGTGCGCCGTGGAACATCCCGCTTACCTCCCGCCGGGAACGGCCGGAATCAGTTCGGCGTCATCGAGTTCGATTTCGCCGCGAAAGACTTCGACCGCCGCGCCGGTCATAAAGACGCGATTGGCGCCGGGGCCATCTTCGCGCCATTCGATTTCGAGCGGACCGCCGCGTAATGCGACGGTCGCGCGCCGCTCCGCGCGTCCGGTCAACACCGCCGCGACCAGGGCCGCGCAGGCGCCGGTGCCGCAGGCGAGGGTCTCGCCCGAGCCGCGCTCCCATACGCGCATCTTCAGGCGGTCGCGCGCGGCCGGCAAGATAAATTCGGTATTCACGCGGCGCGGAAAAAACGGATGGCGTTCGAACTGCGCGCCGAGCCGGGCGAATTCGGCGTCGTCGAGCGCGAAAACGCCGTCGTCTTCGACGCACACGACGCAATGCGGATTACCCATCGAGACCGCCGTAATCCGGTATTCGCGGCCGCCGATATCGAGCGGAAAATCGATCACGCGGCCGTCGCGCGCGACCGGAATTTCGCGCCCCTCCAGAATCGGCTCGCCCATATCGACGGTCGCGGCGATCGCGCGGCCGTTTTCGACCTTGAGCGCGATCGTCTTCGCTCCGCAATCGGTATCGACGACGAGCGGATTCTTGCGCCCGCCGGAGATTTCGAACTGCAACCGCGAGACGCAGCGGATGCCGTTGCCGCACATCTCGCCGCGGCTGCCGTCGGCGTTGTACATCTCCATCCGCACGTCGGCGCGCGCGGACGGGCAGAGCAGAATCAGGCCGTCGCCGCCGATTCCGAAGCGCCGATCGGCCAGCCGCTTCGCCAAGGCGCCCGGATCGGCCGGCCGCACGCGGTCGGCGACGACGTAAATATAGTCGTTGCCGCAGCCGTGCATCTTGACGAAAGCGAGCTTACTCATCGGGACCGCCCCGAAGCGTCACCAGACGCTCGTTGCGGATGATATCGTCGAAGCTGTCGCGATCGCGGATGACGTGGGCGTAATCGCCCTCGACCAGCACTTCGGCCGCGCGCGGCCGGCTGTTGTAATTCGAGGCCATCACGAAGCCATAGGCGCCCGCGCTCATCACCGCGAGCAGGTCGCCGGATTCGACGGCCGGAAGGTCGCGTTCGCGGGCGAAAAAGTCGCCGCTCTCGCATACCGGACCGACCACGTCGGCGGTGAGCCGCGCGCCGTTCTGGCGCGGCCTGACCAGCGCGATTTCGTGATAGGCCTCGTAGAGCACCGGTCGAATCAAGTCGTTCATCGCGCCGTCCACGACGATAAAGCGTTTAA